>MHER01000155.1 GCA_001805205.1 Nitrospirae bacterium RIFCSPLOW2_12_42_9
GCTCTCAAATCTAAAGCATATCCGCCATTGATCATTAATGCGTATGCTCCATTGCCCCTGCCTGCGGCCTTTCAGGGCTTCAAGCCTGTTACCAGGCGGCACTCTCAAATCTTCTATTTTGCCTGCGACATTAAGAAATGCCAGCTTACGCATGGCAACTGCTTCAAATCCGGAAAACCGAGCAATGCGCTTGCCTTTAAACATCGCCTCAGTATCCCGACACTTAAACGAAGCAATCATGAACTAATACTAACGTAATGCGTTAGTATTGTCAAGCTTTATTATTAACTTCCCCCCTGCAAAGATCGAGGAGCCGGAGCTTCTCATTTGCGCGCTATTTCATATTAGCTACCATATATTATTTAACCACATCATAGCGGAAGTTGGGTTAGAATAATTTCAGACCGCTATATTAAAAGTTAAGATGTGGTCAACCCTGGATTTCTGAGCTACCCTTGCAATTAGGGCATCATAAATTACACCCCCTGATAGCCCCAGTTCAGCCATTTGTTTAATCACAGAACTATAATCAGAAGTAGAAAGAGGGGAAACTTTTCCTGCAGCTCCAATGTTCAACAATTGCAGCAATTAAGACAGAAGTATCAAACAGGCATTTCATTTTTTCCCTTGTGATGCTATCTTTCTAAGACGTTCCTCGCGATGAATGCGAATAGAATCTTTAATATTACCCGTTGCCATGCCCGAAAATACTAATACACCATCTTTAACGTGTAAAGGAGTTTCTTCTTTTAATGGTTTTAGTATTACCTCATCCTCAATGCTCTCTATATGTAACACCTCCCCTGGTTTTAAACCAAGGTTATCACGAATTTCTTTTGGTATCACCACCCTGCCAAATTTATCTAAGGTTGTTTCCATAATTGCCCTCCTTTATTGCCATTATAGAATGCCAAATGGCAGATGGCAACGGGCGGGCGGGGATAAAATAGGTGATATCTCTTGATTACTTGACTATGCTTTCTCAATCCTATAAACTTTCAAGTGCAATTAGGGAGCAGCAAATATTATGGATAGTTGCGACACATTAATCGAAGAGATAAAAAAACTCCTTTCCCCGAGAGAAGAGATTATTCTGGCCTATCTCTTCGGATCTTTTTCAAAGGGAATACCATCTTCCCGCAGTGATATAGATATAGCTGTTCTCATTCAGGAGGGCATATCCGAAGAAGAATATCCTTACGGCTACCGCTCAGAACTTTTAACATACCTAATTAAGGGTCTTCGAACAAACCGCATTGACCTTGTGATTCTGAACGATGCATCTCCATTCCTCAAATTTCAGGTATTACGTCATGGCAAAATCATCCTCTCAAAGTCAGAGAATATAAGAATCGATTTCCAGGTAAAGGTTATAACAAGGTATAACGATGTAAAAAGATTGATAGATATTCAGCATAGATACCTCTCTGAGCGTTTGAAAAACGGAACATACGGCAAAAGGTGATAGATACTACACTTATCAGGGAAAAACTGGGTGAACTGGAGACCTTTATACTCACGCTTAACAAACTTCGGAGCTATTCCCTGCAGGAGTTGCTGGAGGATAGGGCGAAGGCATGGTCTGTTGAGCATGGGCTTCAACTGGCCATTCAAACTGTGATAGATACAGGAAACCATATACTTGCGGCACAAGGTGAAATGGAGATAGAAGAATATGTTGACGTTATAGATAAACTTGGAGAGCGGGGTATTATCCCTGCTGCATTTTCACATTCTATTAGAGGGATGGCAGGTTTTAGAAATATACTGGTCCATGAGTATGCTGTAGTGGATCTTAAGAAGGTCTATCAAGTGTTGCAGAATCAATTAGATGATTTCAGAAAGTTCGCCAGATATATAGATGCCTATATGACCCCCTTTGAAAAAGGGCTGTGATAATCCCCTAATAACCGGCCTTATAACAGAGGGTAATATTATCATCAACCGCCTTATGGAAAACTTCATTCAGTCACCCCTTTTTGCCTTTATCCTTGACAGTTTGCTTAAATATGGGTTAACGTATTTTTAAAAATGAAGTAAATGGCACATTCCCGATAGCTTGCTAAAAAAACAGGAGGTAGAGAATGCCAAAGCCAAAATATCATATCCTCTTATGCACTAACACACGTCCGACAGGGCATCCAAAGGGTTCATGCGGAGAGAAGGGCGCCCAGAGTGTTGCAATGAAGTTTAATGAAGAACTTGAAAAGAGAAACCTGTATGGGAGGGTTATTCTTTCAGGTTCTACATGTATCGGTATGTGTAATTTCGGTCCAGTTGTCCTGATCTATCCTGATGCAGTCTGGTACCATGGGGTCAAGGCAGATGATGTGACTGAGATCATGGAGGAGCATATTATGAAGGGTAAACCTGTAGAGAGATTGATGATACCTGATAGTGCGTGGGGAGAATGAAGATATTATTCCTGGGTTCCGGTACTTCAACAGGTGTGCCTGTAATAGGTTGCAAGTGCAGTATCTGTAGTTCTGATAATCCTAAGAATAAACGGACACGTGCCTCCATCCTTATATCTAACAATAGCAGGAACATACTCATTGATACAGCAACGGATCTTAGATTTCAGGCCCTCACATACAGCATTGAAAGGATTGATGCAGTATTCTTTACCCATGCCCATGCTGACCATATCCATGGGATTGATGAGTTAAGAAGTTTCAATCACCTGCAGGGGGGGGCAATCCCCTGTTATGGGAGTGGTGAAACATTGGAGGCAATAAGGTATAAATTTGGTTATGTATTCAATGGAGGGGACAGCCCTAATAACTGGACACCCAGGCTCCTGATGAATATTATTGAAGATCCGTTTGAACTCTATGGTTTAAGGATATTACCCCTTAAGATATTCCACGGTGATAGCATAATACTTGCCTATAGGATTAATGATATGGCCTATGTAACAGACTGCAGCGGGATACCTCATGACTCCATGGATTCTTTGAGGGATATGAGACTTCTTGTGCTGGATGCAACACGCTATCAGCCTCATAGTAAACACTATGGACTCTCACAGGCGATAAAGGTTATTGAAGAATTAAAACCGGAGAAGGCGATATTAACGCACCTCTCCCATGCATTTGAACACGATAATGTAAACAAAGAGTTGCCTCCTGGTATTGAGCTTGCCTATGACGGGATGATTATTGAAAATGCATAGCGAGGAGGAAAATTATAACATGGAATCTATCCCCCCTGAATTAAATACCCCTACCTATATTGACGTCCTTGAACAATTCGACGCAGCAGCAGACTGGTTCTGCCTTGACAGGAATATATGGAAACGGTTAAGGCTTCCGCAGAGGGCCCTTTGCGTTACTATGCCAATAAGGATGGACAATGGCGACGTACATGTCTTTCAGGGGTTCAGGGTTCAGCATGATACATCCCTTGGTCCAACAAAGGGCGGGGTGCGTTACCATCCGGGTGTGAACCTCGGTGAGGTGGCTGCACTTGCAATGAATATGACATGGAAGTGTGCACTAGTTGGTCTTCCATATGGCGGTGCAAAGGGCGGGATCAGGTGCAATCCCAAAAATTTGTCAAGGAGAGAGTTGCAGCGCCTTACAAGACGCTATACAGCAGAGATTCTACCTCTTATAGGACCTGATCATGATATACCCGCTCCTGATGTTGGCACAAATGAGCAGGTAATGGCATGGATGATGGATACATACAGCCAGCAACGCGGGTATGCAGTGCCTGGTGTTGTAACAGGCAAGCCTATATGCATAGGCGGGTCCTTAGGAAGAGAGGAGGCCACAGGCCGTGGTGTTGTATATATTACTCTTGAGACCTTGAGACATCTTGGGATAAAGGCAGAAGGGAGTACTGCCGTAGTTCAAGGGTTCGGAAATGTTGGTTCTATTGCTGCCCGGTTCCTTATCTCCAATGGTATTAAGGTAGTCGGGGTGAGTGATTCAACCTGCGGGGTCTATAACAGTAATGGTCTCGATATTTCAGCTCTGATTTCATATAAAAAGTCCAAACATACACTGGAAGGTTATTCAAACGCTGAGATGATAACAAATGAGGAACTTTTTGGATTAGAGTGTACAATCCTTGTTCCTGCTGCGCTCTCAGGTCAGATAACAGAGGAGAATGCAGGCAGGTTAAAATGCAGAATAATTGTTGAGGGTGCGAACAGCCCTACTACCAGTGGGGCAGACGAAATATTAAGAGAGAGGGGAGTTTTTGTTATACCGGATATCCTCGCAAATTCCGGGGGTGTGATTGTCTCATATTTTGAATGGGTGCAGGATCTTCAAAAGTATTTCTGGAAGGAGAAGGAGATAAATGAAAGGCTGCAGGAGGTCATTATTACTGCTTTTAATGAGGTGTTGAAGTTCTCTATATCTGAGAATATTGATATGAGAAAGGCATCCATGGTTAAGGCTATAAAGAGGCTTGCGGACGCACACCTTGCAAGAGGGCTGTATCCATGAAGATATATGTTGATGCAGATGCATGCCCTGTTAAAGAGGTTGTCTGCAATGAGGCATATACACGTAGTATCCCTGTGATTATGGTGGTTAGCATGGCCCATAATATATATCCAGCGGAGGGAATGGATGTTATCAGGGTGGATTCTTCGTTTCAGGCCGTTGATATGGCAATAGTTAATGCAGCAGTTTCAGGTGATATTGTGGTTACATCTGACTTTGGACTTGCATCCATTGTCCTTGGAAAGGGTGCAAGGGCAATATCACCTTCAGGCAGGGTCTTCTCTGAAAGAAATATTGATACACTCCTTGAGAAGAGACATTCAGCAGCAAGACAGCGAAGAGGGGGTGGAAGGGTCAAGGGGCCAAAGGCAAGGAAGAAGGTCAATGATGATTTCTTCAGAAATAATCTTATTAGACTTATAGAGGAGGGTGTCCTCCGGAATGTCCAACCATAAAAAACCCTTTATAAAAACAGGGCCGCCAGGACCAGAGGCGATTGAATGGGTCACGCGTGATGAAAAGGTAATATCACAGTCATATACACGGGCTTACCCCCTTGTTGTTGAAAAGGGTGAAGGGGTTTATATAGAGGATGTGGATGGAAACAGATACCTCGATTTTACCTCTGGTATTGCCGTAACATCAACCGGTCATTGCCATCCTGCGGTAGTAGAAAGAATAGTTAACCAGTCAAAGAGATTGATTCACATGTCGGGTACTGATTTCTATTATTCTTCAGAGATAAAATTGGCAGAGAGACTTAATGAGATTACACCCGGAGAACATTCAAAGAAGGTTTTTTTCACAAACTCAGGGACTGAATCAAATGAGGCTGCAATGAAACTCGCCCGCTATCATGCAAAGAAACCTTATTTTATTTCATTTTATGGCGGTTTTTACGGAAGAACCATGGGCGCCCTGTCTTTAACTGCAAGCAAAGATGTACATAAGCGTGGTTTTGCCCCATTTGTCCCCGGGGTGATACATGTGCCATATGCATATTGCTACAGATGTCCATATAATATGCGGATGGATGAATGTGATTATTATTGTGTCAGATGGATCAAAGAAGAGTTGTTCAGGACCACTGTTCCCTCAGATGAGGTAGCTGCCATCTTCATAGAACCGATACAGGGGGAGGGTGGATATATCGTTCCTCCTGATGGATACTTAAAGAGGATGGAAAAGCTGGCGAGGGAGTTTGACATCCTCCTTATTGTTGATGAGATACAGTCAGGTATGGGAAGGACAGGAAAGATGTTCGCCTGTGAATATGAAGGTGTTGTTCCGGACATTATTACTATTGCCAAAGGGATTGCATCCGGCATGCCCCTCGGTGCAATGGTTGCATCTTCATCTGTAATGACATGGGAACGCGGCTCTCATGGGAACACATTTGGAGGTAACCCCATAGCCTGCGAGGCAGCCCTTGCTACTCTGGAACTCCTTATCGATGGTTTGATAGAAAATGCACGGGATATAGGGGCCTATGTCATCTCGAAATTAAATGAGATAAAAGCAAGACATCCTATGATTGGCGATGTGAGGGGAAAGGGCCTTATGATCGGGATAGAGCTTGTCCGGGAAGGTGAGAAGAAGGAGAGGGCTAAAGATGAGAGAGGGGCTATTATAAAAGGTTGTTTTAAGAGAGGCTTGCTTTTATTAGGCTGCGGTCAGAACGTTATAAGGCTTATGCCACCCCTGATATTGACAAAAGAAGATGCAGACATCGCACTTACCATATTGGAAGAGAGCATAGATGAAGTAGAAAAGGTGGCTGGGGGCCGGTCATAAAGGTCAATTTAAAAAGGGTAGCAGCCCTAACCTGGCTAACCGGTGTCATTTTGATCGTGTTAGGTTCAAACACCCTCTCCCGTGCTGAAAGTAAAACTCCTGCCATAATTGTGCCCTATGATTCAATAACATACCCCGGGATAGAGGTCTGGCCTCAGGCTAAAGTTGTAGTTAAAAAGTTCTACGGATCAGAGCAGCCTGTTGGAGGAGAACGGATTGAGTTTCTTGAGGAGGGAAAATATCTTGGCCTTGCACTAACAGGCGGGGATGGCGATGGTGTTATACGTTACATCCCCTATGGAGAAGGGATTCGCAGGATCAGGATAAGGCTTTATCATACATCCGGTTATAAGTCAGAAGATGCTGAGATGTTTGTAGGGGTGTGGAGCCGGTCAAGGCCTATTATACTTGTAAGTGTGGATGCACTGAAGGAAAGACAGAAGGAGGTAGTCTTCCCTTTCATGGGCAAGTTATCAAAAGAGACAGATTGGAAACCGGCAGCATTTGCTGTTGATGTTTTGTCAGATATGTCAAAACGGTTCAATATCGTATATTTGTACAATGGCAGCCTGACAGATTTTCAGAAGATGAGATCATGGCTCAGCATGAATAAGTTTCCTGTCTTTCCAATGATTATCTGGAATAATAATATCAATTATATAAAAAGGCTGATATCTGACAGGGGGAAAGAGATAAAGGGTGTGGTCCTCAATATAGAAGAGGAAGTAGATCTTTTTCAGAATAAACAATTAAGAATGTTCCGGATATCCTGGAAAAAGGAGAAATCTAAAAATAAGGATGAATTTAAAAATATCTCTATAGTAACCGACTGGAGGGAGATCAGGAAGGGGCTTTTTTAGGCGGCTAATCAGACGATTTTTCTACCTTGGCAGATAGATAGAAGCTGATGACCATTATAAGAACAATAATAGCGTAAATCCCAATCTGGGCCAGGGTTATCCATGATTCAGTCCACCCGAGGGCTAACCTCATCTGTATAATGAGTATACCTCTGATACTCGCTATAAGTCCGATAAATAGAAATGGATTAAGTGAAAACTTATGGCGGCTGAGCTGACGTAACACCTGTCTGAACAACTCCATAAGGATCAGTACAAACATCAACTCACTGATTATATGGGATATCGAGTGTGTTGTGAAGTAATAGAAGTCTGAAAATGCCTCAGATAACAATATTACTGCAAGGGTTACTATCCCGAGAGCTACGATTATAAGGATGATGTCATCAAGATATCCAAACCAGCGGCTAAGGTAGCGATTGAACCAGCTTTCGATCGTAATTTCACGTTTATCACCATTGCCCATGACAGTAGATAAAATAGCAAAACGGTTATTACCTGTCAATGGCTAAACCCTTACAAATAATATGTACATCATTCAGGTAATTTTTTTCTTTAAATTTCAAAGCAATTAGGTTAAAATAAAGTACTTTTCCTGGGATAACACACCTTTATCATCTTTTGAAATTTGGGAGGTAAAATATGATGAAATACAGAATCCTGGTTGTAGACGATCAGGAACCATTTTCTCATCAGGTTAAAAAAAGGCTTGAAAAAGAAGGTTACGAAGTAGCAATAAAAACAGATGGGAAAAAGGCATTAAAAACTATTGAAGAGACAAGATATAACTTAGTCATCAGTGATCTCAAGATACCTGATTTAGACGGCCTTGCTCTTCTTACCAATGTCAAAGAGAGATTTCCTGAGACTGCCTTTATTGTAATGACTGCCTTCGGGAGTATAGAAACAGCAGTAGAAGCTATGAAAAAAGGGGCAAATGATTATATAACCAAGCCATTTTCCTCTGAAGAGCTTGTCCTTATTATAAAGAATGTCCTCGAAAAACAGAGTCTTGAATATGAGATAAAGATATTAAGAAAGGAGGTAGAAGGAATTTACAGCTTTGGAAATATCATAGGAAAGAATCAGAGGATGCAGGAGGTTTATGACCTTATATCTGACGTTTCAGATACAGATGCTACAGTGCTGATCCGCGGAGAGACAGGTACCGGCAAGGAGTTGGTGGCAAAGTCCATCCACTTTAACAGCAGACGTAAAGACAGGGTATTTGTAAGTCTTAACTGCGGCGCCCTTCCTGAGACGCTTCTTGAGAGTGAACTATTTGGTTATGAGAAGGGTGCATTTACAGGTGCATTAAAACAGAAGATCGGGAAATTTGAGTATGCAAATGGCGGAACGATCTTTTTGGATGAGGTAACTGACCTTTCTCCGACTACGCAGGTAAAACTTCTCCGGGTGCTTCAGGAGAAGGTGATTGAAAGGGTTGGCGGCAATGAACAACTTGATGTTGATGTGAGGATTATTGCTGCAACAAACAGAGACCTCGAAGAAGAGGTTGAACATGGGAATTTCAGGGAAGACCTCTATTATCGACTTAATGTTGTCCCCATTAAACTTCCGCCTCTGAGGGAGCGAAAAGAAGACATACCACTATTGACCAAACACTTCCTTGCCAAATACACACAGTTATTAAATAAAGATATTAATATTATCTCACAGGAGGTGCTTAATGAGATTATGGCATATGATTGGCCTGGCAATGTCCGTCAACTCGAAAACCTGATAGAACGGGCTATAATAATGGCTAAGGAGAATACCATTTACCATATAGATCTATCTGATGACCTGAGGAGAAGGAAGAATGGACTGCAGCAGAATCTTGCTGTAGAACTCCCTTTCAAGGAGGCAAAGAAAATGGTTGTAAGTGGTTATGAGAAGGAATATTTTATAAATCTTCTTCGAAGATGTAAGGGTAATATAACTCAATCTTCAAGGATATCCAACCTCGATATGAAAACACTGAGGAGAAAGATGAAGGAATATGGATTAGAAAAGGGCGAATTTAAAGATCGGGACTAAATGTCCAATCCACACCAAATTTCTGGACACACATTCCCTGAAATTTTAAAGGGAATCTCACCTCTTATCATAAATTAATTATATCATTTCTTGAAAATCATCCATAATTCAAACAGGTTAATAATTATATGTAAAGATTTACTTTTACTATGAGATTTATTGGTATGTCTATTGCTCATATAATTTAATGTCACATAATAAATATCATCCGTAAATTTCAATAAAGAAATCTTTCTTCGAAGATTCGGTATTTTAAATTATCATGGAAAATAAGAGATGTTCCTATTATGAAGATAAACCGGTTAAAAGTTGTAATGCAGTACTTAATGGGATAAAGGTTCCAACAAGGAGAGAGACAGAATTATTCTGTCTGAGCGGGCATTATGATAAATGTCCTACATTTATAGAAAAAGAAAAGGAGGTGAGGGATACAATGAAAACAGATGAGGAGTTTAGATTAAGTTTAAACAGGAGAAGTTTCTTAAAAGTTGCTGCAGTTGGCAGTGGTGCAGTTCTAATTGCAAATAGATTAGGATTTGTTGAAAAGAGTTTTGCCATGCACACATGGAAAGATGCCACTACATTTGAGCAGTTCCCTTTTACAGAAAAACTTATCTGGAGACCTGAAGATGGTGTATCAGTTGATAAGGTTGTCAGAAGCGGTTGTTCCTTCTGTCCATCTGCATGCTGGCATAATGTACATGTAAAGGATGGGAGGGCTTTAAATGTATATGGGGAACCAGGCAATCCAATGCAGGCAGGCGGTGGAGTTGAAGGAGAGCAGGGCGGTGTATGTGCAAAAGGGAGGATCGGTATAGTACAGCTCCTATATAATAAGTACCGTATCACGAGACCCATGAAGAGGATGGGGCCAAAGCCCAGTATGAGGTTTGAGCCTGTTTCCTGGGATCAGGCATTTACAGAGATAGCACAGAAGCTGATAGAGATAAGAGACAATACGCCGGAAGGTGCAAAGGCAGTAGCTGCCAAGACCACAGACAGGGTTTCAAGGGATAATGGGGCGCCGCAGTTCAGGTTCATGCATATGTATGGAAGCCCCAATACAACACACGAAGGGTACATCTGTAATGATGCGGGAGGGATTGCACAGGGGCTGACTCTCGGCAAAGGTTCTCAGACTAATGGGTTCGGGTATGATCCCATAACAGGGACATATGACCTCGGTGACAGCAAATATATTATTTGGTGGGGTGTAAATGATGCAGAATCCCATCCGATTACACATTCCTGGTTCAGGAGGAGGAAGGAAATTGTAAAAGCAAAATGGGTTGTAATTGACCCGAGGATGACACCAACAGCACTTGCAGCCGAGACATGGGTACCTGTCAAACCAGGTACAGATATGGCTTTAGCATTCGGTATGATTCACTACATTATTAATAATAACCTTATTGACAGGGATTTTGTTGACAAGTGGGTCGCGGGTTATGAAGAGTTAAAACAGTTTATAAATGCAAAGGGATATTCCCCGCAGTGGGCTGAAGGGATTACAGGTATCCCAGCGAAATCTATTGAGAAACTTGCAAGGGATTATGCAACAACCAAACCTGCTGCAATTGTTACCAATGCAGGTATAAATCATCATGTAAATGCAGTTGACTGTGAGAGGGTGCTGATATTCCTTGTTGCTATCACCGGAAATCTGGGTATCCCCGGAGGCGGCCATATAGCAATGCATAATTCAGGTATTGGTGTATCTTTTCCGCCCATAAAAGGCGGACCCGCTATCACAGAGGCGGGAATTCCACCGCAGCCGGATTATTTTATCAGGGCGATAAATGAAGGGAAACCATATAAACTACGGATGATCTTTTATCAGGGGAATATGACTACACAAAACTCCAATACACAGATGGTGAAGAAGGCACTTATGAATCCGGATGTTACTTATGTTAGTTTCAACCTGTTTCCTCAGGAAGATACAGAGTATGCTGATTACATACTGCCTACTCAGACGTTCTATGAGTTTGAGCATGTACACCGCAGGCTTGACAGGGCCCTGATGTTCAGGGATAAGGCGGTCGAACCAATCGGAGAAACCAAGTCAGAACTCCAGATATGGATTGAACTTTCGGATTATATGGCAAAGTATGATAAAAAGAACCCGCCTGAATACTGGACCGGGAACTGGGATCCCAGGTGGTGGCAGGATAAGCGATATTTCTGGGATGAGATATGCTCAAAGAATGGTGGTTCCTGGGCAGGTGGGATTACTGCTGACAGGATGCTGAAACTTGCACCTAAACATATGCTTAAAGCGCCCTGTCCAACCATGGACCATCCTGCGGCAAAGGTCTTGAAACCAAATCAACTTGCTGAAGACGGTCAGCATCCCGGGATTAGTGTGATGTTTCTGGATGACCCTGCATGGAAGCTGTTGTGGGCTAATGATAAATTTCCCAATGGCCGCAGGTTCCCTAATGACATAGATAAGGTAATTATTTACACAAAGGAATTTGATGAGAAGATGAAGGCCATAGGACATTCAGCACTCCCTGAGTTTTATACATCTCCTGAGACAATGGATGGACTCCCAACTATAAAATATCTTAATGAGTTTGTGAAATCCCCGTCAGTATCTAACAGTGCTGGTGGTAATCTTGTACATAAAGTTCAGCTTGGCGTTACACCTGATCCGGAGATAAAGAAAAAATATCCCATCCAGCTTACTACCGGCAGACCTGGTGTCGGTGTTTTTCACACGATATCCCACTGGTCCTGGAGTCTTGCGCAGATATGCAAGGATCGATATGTCCAGATGCATCCCAAAATGGCAGCTAAACTAAATGTGAAGGCCGGTGATATGGTGAAGGTGGAGACACAGCGGGGATCTATTACAGGCCCTGTTATGGTCTGGGATGGTATCCAGGAGGAGACAATATATATTCCATTTACCTTTGGTAATAAACAGAAGGTACATGAAGATATAGGGGGCAAGGCCTGGGATACTGTGAATGTCCTGACTGAGCACTACTACGATACCCTTTCAGGACAAAATGAATATAAATGTCAACTTTGCAGGGTTACTAAAGTATAGGAGGTGAGACCATGGCACAGAAATATGCTTTTTTAATAGATAGTGAACGATGTATCTTCTGCAGGGCCTGTGTAGTGGCCTGTAAGTTAGAAAATCATGTTGGGTCTCAGTGGCAGAGGAATGATGTCATCTTGATAGGACCTGACCAGACAAAAAATCCGGCTATGTACCCTGTATTTATGAATTGTCAGCACTGCGAGAGACCAGCCTGTATAGCAGCATGTCCCGTAGAGAATAAGGCTATTGAAAAGAGGGATGATGGAATTGTATTAATTATACCTGATAAATGTGTCGGTGATGAGATGTGTGTCTATGCCTGTCCCTATGGCGCCTTAAGGCTTACCCCGCGGAAAAATAAATATGGTTATAATGTGGTGGATAAGTGTACCTACTGTGTACATAAGATTGACAGGACATCTGATGCACCAGGAAGTAACAAACCGGCATGTGTTATGACATGTCCTAACAGGGCACTTGATTTTGGTCTTCGGGATGAACTTCTCTCAAGGGCAAAGAGGGAAGGGAGAGAGATCCTTGATATTGATAAATTTGGTATGGGACCGGGTAACATTATTCTCAAACCGAGACCTGTCCGCATGGCCGGTGTTTTAGAGGATACATTTGAGATCAGGACTGAATGGCCCTTTGATATAAAGGCATTCAGGGTTGGGGCTTCAGAGGAACTAAACCCTGTAGGGTGAGAGGAGGGTAATATGAAAAGAATCATATTCGTAATATTTATTTTAATATTTATTGAAGCAATAGCAGGGACAACATATTCCCTGGCACAACAGAAGAAGATGACTGAAATACCAATTGGAAACGCAAGGTCTGCTGATGAGTTCTCAAAAGATGCAGACTATCTGATCGAGGCCCGGCGTTCTGCTGTCTCTGATGGGGAGTCTGCAATACTCTTTAAGCCTTCACGGTGTGTGAAATGTCATGACAACAAACCTGGTGTGGAGGGGCAGATTTTCTATAATTATCCTGATTTTAAGAAGGAAGTTGACTGGCCTGATTACATTGCACATCCGGATCGAAAGCATGCACCGAGCCTTGATTATGATTTTTTTGATATGCATGCAGGTAAGAAAAAGAGATTGCCAATGACGAGGGGGCAGGATATTGAGCAGCGGCTGAAGCAGATGCAATAAAGCATGAAAAAGTCAGGCAAGATAGAAGACCTGGATATGTTTAATTAATAAGTCATGCAGCGTAATAGGTCGGGCATCCTGCCTGACAAATACCTGAGAAAGGGATTTTCATATGCAATCCAAGTCAATCGAGGGAATGTTATATTCAGCCCTTTCAGAATGTTATAAGGAACCAACCCTTAAGTTTGCAGAAGATGTTATAAATAGAAATCTTTACAACACAATTGAAAATGGCTTCAGGCTATTAGAAATACCTTTATTACCGGAAACACTGAAAGGCATTGAGAATGGCTATAGTGGTAGAGGAGAGGAAGGGATAATTGAGGAATATTGTAATCTAAAGGAGGATTATTATTCCCTGTTCTTTCCGCTCTATGTGGTTCCTGTAGAGTCTGTTTACAAAGAGTGGGTTGATGGTAAAAACATGAAAGGGTATATAATGGGTGAACCTGCCATAGAGATGAAGAAGAGATTTAATATCTTAGAAATTGATTTACCGGAGATATATAAAGATACACCTGATCATATCTCCCTTTTGTTAGAGTATGCATCTCTTTTGAGTGAGTACCTTCCGAGGGAAGGCAGGATAGATTTTGTACTAAATCATCTTGACTGGTTAGATGATATGAGGAATGATGTTTTTAAATACACTGATAGCAGTTTCTATAGGTCTGTTGCAGATATTACAGTTGCATTTTGTGAGTATGAAAGTTCTAACTTGTTAATGTTAAGGAGGTAGCCTATGAAAGCGAGAAATCTCATTCTCATATTAACGGTGATGTTTGTTGTTTTATATATAGCCGGATGTTCGAAAAAGGAAGAGGCAAAACCAGGGGCCGGGAAGATAGCAGAGGTGCCGCCTGAGTATGCTAATAAGCATATCCCTGAAGGGTGGTGGACAGATGATAAGATAATTGCTGAAGGGAAGGAGTTATATGATGGTAAAAAGAATATGGATGTCAACTGTGCAGCGTGTCACGGACTGGATGGCATGCCTGTACTTTCAGGTACAAGAGACCTCAGAGACGCATCAAGAGTAAGCCAATGGTCTGACAGCTACTGGTTCTGGAAGGTTTCAGAGGGTGTGCCTGACACTGTAATGACAGGATGGAAGGAGAAAATGAGTGAAGAAG
>MHER01000156.1:0-8645 GCA_001805205.1 Nitrospirae bacterium RIFCSPLOW2_12_42_9
ATGACAGAGAGTGCAAAGATGGCCAATGTTGTCCTTCCTGGCGTGACCTTTGTTGAGAAAGACGGGACCTTTACAAACCAGGAGGGCAGGGTTCAGCGGCTGAGGAGGTTATTTGAGCCGCACGGAGATGCAAAGGCCGACTGGGAGATTATGTCAGCAATAGGGGAGTCCATTGATCCTTCATTCAACTACAGATCAGCATCAGAGATATTTGATGAGATAAAGAAGTCTCTACCGTTGTATAGCGGGATCACCTTTGAGAACCTGGATGGGAATGGGGCACTGGTGAAGGGACCTGTGTCTTCTTCACAATCTTCCGGTAAATGGGCAGTGTCTATAAACCTTAAGAGGGAATCTGCTGACCCTGAGTATCCATTTACGCTTATTACCGGCAATCACCTGTATCACTCAGGGCGGCTTTCCCTTAAGGCAGATACACTGTATGAAATACTGCACGAGGCAATCGTTGAGATGTGCGGAGAAGATGCAAGGAAGCTTGGGGTTAGTAAGGGGGATAAGGTAAAGGTAAAAGGAAAGAGGCATGAGGCAACATTAACTGTGCGGGTTAATGAGGGTTCAATGAAAGGGGTTATCTTCATACCTGAGAATTTTACTGATGTCCCTGTGAATATGTTTTTTACTAAGGGGGAAGGATATCCAAAGGTAAAGGTGATCCCCCTTGGCCGTGAGTCATGACCGGGAGGAGGATAAAATGGTAGATCCCAAATTACTTCGCGATATAAATTTCTTCTCAGATCTCAATGATGATGATTTAAACGTTATATCAAAGGTATTAATTGAAAAGGAATTTAAGATTGGGACAACGGTCTTTAAAGAAGGAGAGGATGGACAGTCCCTCTATATTATAAAGAGGGGAGAGGTCAAGGCATGTAAGTCAACTCCAGAGGGAGAACTCCTCACACTGATGCTGCATAAAGACGGGGATATCTTCGGTGAGATGTCTTTCCTCGATGGCAGGCCGCGCTCAGCAACTATTGTGGCAATATCTGATACTAAGGCATATATGCTTGAGAAGAATGATTTTGAAGGGCTTGTAGATAACCACCCCAGGTTGATATATAAGATGCTTAAAAATATTGTATTCAGTATCCACTCCATTGTGAGAGGGATGAATACAAGGTATATTGAGATGATCAATTATATGTGGGGCAGGAGGAGATAAGGGGTTTATTGCCTGTGCTTGAATTATATCTTTCCAATCCTTTGGTGATAATGATGCTTGAGATCCTGTTAATATTTATTAAGGTGGTTGTTGTCACACTTGTGGTGTTTTCTCTTCCGCTCCCTCTTACTTATATGGAGAGGAAGGTTGCAGGTCATATCCAGGTCAGGCTCGGTCCAATGAGGGTTGGGCCGCATGGAATCCTTCAGCCCCTCGCAGATATGATTAAGCTCTTTTTCAAGGAGGATATAATCCCTTCAAAGGCAGACCCGTGGCTCTTCAGAATCGCCCCTGTAATCTCCATGGTACCTGTATTTGCAGTATTTGCTACTATCCCGTTCGGGGATAAGATAACCATCCCGTTTATTAACTATGAAGTCTCCATGTATATTTCAGACATGAATGTAGGGATACTATATGTCCTTGCAATTGCCGGACTCAGTGTTTATGGAATTATTCTGGGAGGTTGGGCATCGAACAGCAAATATGCGCTCCTCGGCGGCCTCAGGTCATCTGCACAGATGATAAGCTATGAGCTGGCCCTCAGTTTTGCATGCATTGGCGTTGTTATGATTGTAAACTCATTAAGTCTTGTAGATATAGTAAAGGCACAGTCAGGCTGGCACTGGAACATCTTCTATCAGCCTGTGGGATTTGTAATATTTTTCATTGCAGGTCTGGCAGAGATAAACCGTATCCCGTTCGATCTACCTGAAGATGAGGGTACACTCGGTGCAGGCTATCATTCGGAGTACAGCTCTATGAGGTTTGCCTTCTTTATGCTCACCGAGTATGTGGCAATGGTATCCATGTCAATACTTGCAGTCCTGCTGTTCTTCGGCGGCTGGAACGGGCCATCCTTTCTGCCGGGCATTATCTGGTTTGTTATTAAAGTTGTGCTCTGCATATACTTTTTTATGTGGACAAGGTTCACATTCCCAAGATATAGATATGATCAGCTTATGAGCATAGGGTGGAAGGTATTGCTGCCGCTGTCTTTATTAAACATTTTGATAACAGGACTGATTATTATATGAACGAACTGAGTACGGATAACCATAAGAACAGCAGCAGCCTCAGCATTAAAGACCTTCTTAAAAAGGTCTTCTTTATAGACCTGATCCAGGGGCTTTTCATCACATTTAATTATACCTTTACAAAGACCATAACAGAGAGATACCCTGATGATGAGAAATGGATACCTTATAAGCGATTCAGGGGCCTGCATACATTAAACAGAAACAAAGAAGGTAAGGAATTATGTGTTGGTTGTGAACTATGCCAGAAGTCATGTCCCACACAGTGTATCACTGTAATACCTATGGAGGATAAGACAGGTAAGGGGATTGCAGACAGGATTGCATACAGGTGGGAGATTAACCTGCTCAGGTGCATGTTCTGCGGGCTCTGTGAGGATGCATGCCCTACTGAGGCATTAAAATTGGGCAGGGAGTATGAGCTTGCAAGCTTCTCCATGCAAAGGCAGATTCGCTCAAAGGAAGAGCTTATAAAACCTCAGCCTATACCAGTGGAATTTGAGGGTGGTGTTATTGTCAGGGCAACCCTTGAAAAGGGAGATAAGGAAATAAAGGTGAAACCGGATCTTAGTGTTCAGAAGAGGTGGTGGTAGTGGCAGAGCAGATATTCTTTTTTATTTTTGCAGTTCTCGCAGTAGGCTCAGCTATAGCAGTTGTATCATTTAAGAATCCTGTCTACAGCGTCCTTTCATTAATGGTCTGTTTTCTGCAGATGGCCGCACTATTTGTCATGTTACGCTCGCCTTTCCTTGCAGTCGTACAGGTCTTTGTTTATGTAGGTGCAGTGCTGGTACTGTTCCTATTTGTAATTATGATGCTTGACATACGTAAGGCAAGGATGGATCAGTTTATTACCGGGGGAAATTTCTGGGCCATTGGTCTTCTGGGGATACTTATAATTGAAATGATACTTATCATATCAAAGAGCAGGCTTACAAGTATTACAGTAAGTTCGGAATTGCGTCTTGACGGGGGAGTGCGGGAGATAGGTGAGGCGCTCTTTACAAAATATATTCTTCCATTTGAGATAGTTTCGTTTATACTCCTTGTGGCGCTTATGGGGGCTATAGTACTTGGCAGAAAGGAGCTGAGGTAAAAATGGTTCCATTATCCTGGTATATAATTCTAAGCTCTATACTTTTTATAATAGGTGCAGCAGGGGTGCTTCTCAGAAGAAATATCCTTGTAGTGCTGATGTCAATAGAATTGATATTAAACTCAGTGAATATCAACCTTGTGGCGTTTTCATATTTTCACCAGGACCTGAAGGGGCAGATATTCTCTATCTTTGTTATAACTATTGCTGCGGCTGAGGTGGCTGTTGCACTCGGTATTTTGATTGCTCTGGTTCGAAATAAGTCTGCTATTAATGTTGATGAGATTCAGACTATGAAGGGGTGATAACATGGAGATGATTCATTCAGCACTACCACTATATGCACTGAGTGTATCATTTGTAGCTGCATTTCTTATACTGGCATTTAAAAATGTGCCAAACCTCAGAGATGCGACAGGTTTTGCCGCAGCACTCCTGAAATTTTCCCTTGTGGCATCAATGGCCCCGACGATCCTGGCCGGCGGAACAATAGAGTATACGCTCTTTAACAGCCTCCCCGGTGTTGATTTCAAATTCAGGGTCGATGCCCTCGGCATGATCTTTGCGACAATAGCATCCTTTCTCTGGATATTTGCCTCGGTTTATTCCGTTGGATATATGCGGAGCGGAAAGGAACATGCACAGACCAGGTTCTTTGCATGTTTTACAGTGAGCATCTTTGCTGCTGTTGGCGGCGCCTTTGCAGCAAACCTCTTTACATTAATTGTCTTTTATGAAGTTCTGAGTCTTGTAACATACCCCCTTGTCTATCACAAGGAGAATGCAGAATCCTGGGCGGGGAGCAAGAAGTATGTTATATACCTGGTCGGTACATCAAAGACCTTTCTACTGGCGGCCTTTGGCCTTACATATTACCTTGCAGGGCAACTGGATTTTGCACCGCATGGATTACTTGCAGATGTTAATGCATCACCAGTTATCCTGACCATCGTATATATATGTTACATGATAGGTTTTTCTAAGGCAGCCATTATGCCATTCCATGCATGGCTCCCTGCAGCTATGGTGGCACCTACACCCGTGAGTGCACTGCTCCATGCTGTGGCTGTTGTGAAGATGGGTGTGTTCTGTGTGTTGAGGGTTATATTTCACGTATTCGGGACTGGCCTTTTAAATAAACTGAACCTTGGGATAGCAACTGCTTATGTGGTCTCCTTTACCATTATATTGTCATCGATTTATGCGCTTACACAGGATAATCTTAAGAGACGGCTTGCCTATTCAACAGTCAGCCAGCTCTCTTATGTCATACTTGGTGCTGTATTGCTGACACCGAGCAGCATGCTTGGTGGTGTTGTACATATAGCAAACCATGCATTCTCAAAGATTACACTATTCTTCTGTGCAGGCTCAATCTACTGTGCCGCGCATAAGACAGAGATTAGCCAGCTCTCCGGCATAGGCCGTAAGCTTCCATGGACAATGACTGCATTTTTTATTGCCTCATTAAGCATGATTGGTGTCCCGCCTGCTGCAGGGTTTGTAAGTAAGTGGTACCTTGCTATGGGATCACTTGAGGCAAAGGAGATACCAATACTAATTGTACTATTTGCAAGTACAATCTTAAACGCAGCATACTTTCTGCCTATAACATACAAGGCATTCTTTGAAAAAGAAAATAATCACCATCCAGACAGCGGACATCACTCAGATAGTCATGGTAATGAAAGCCATGGTCATGGGGATCATGGAGATATAAAGGAGATACCATTGATTGCAATACCGCTCGTGATTACAGCTATCATTTCAATAATTATTGGAATATACCCTGAGTATTTTCTGACTCTGGCAAGGGAGGTAATCAAATGATTAAAAGATTTGTCAATTATATCGGCGATACTAAAAATTGGGGGAAATTAAGGATACTGTTTTATATAATCCTCGCTGTGGTATTTATTTCAGATTTTTTTGTCCATCGTCATCATGTGGAGTTTATATGGGATAAGATACCGGGGTGGAGTGCCTTCTACGGGTTTTTATCATGCATTGTGCTTATTATAGTCTCTAAGGCCCTGGCTCATGCATGGCTCTATAAGGAAGAGGACTATTATGACTAACTGGATTCACCCCTCCCTGCTGTTTATTTTAGGATCATTTCTGATCCCATTCCTCCATGGAAGGGTCAAGAAGGCTTACCTTATTCTTATTCCTGTCCTGGCATTTATTTCTGTTGTTACTGTCTCGCAGGGAACATACGGTGTGTTTGAATTCCTTGGGCATGAATTAATTTTCGGCAAAGTAGATAAACTCAGTCTGATCTTCT
This sequence comes from Nitrospirae bacterium RIFCSPLOW2_12_42_9, assembly GCA_001805205.1. Classification (GTDB taxonomy): domain Bacteria; phylum Nitrospirota; class 9FT-COMBO-42-15; order HDB-SIOI813; family HDB-SIOI813; genus HDB-SIOI813. Next base: position 5,601 of record MHER01000156.1, read on the forward strand.
CATATATCTTCACTATCATGGCCTTCGTGGGTATGGTTTACTCTATTCATGTTACTGATACAGGGCAGCATATGGCTGCATGGTTCTATATAGGCAGCTCCCTCGGTGTAACATTTGCCGGTGACTACTTTTCATTATTTATTTTCTGGGAAATTATGGCCTTTGCCTCAGCATATCTTGTCTTTGCCGGGCGCCAGAAGTCTTCTGTTGATGCAGGTTTCCGCTATATACTGATACATATTGTCGGCGGATTATTTTTATTGGCAGGTATACTCCTTCATTATGGAGACACAGGCTCTTTCCTCTTTGGCCTTCTCGAACAGGATGGCAGTATGGCATTCTATCTTATACTTTTGGGATTTATGTTGAATGCTGCTGTGCCGCCGCTCCATGCATGGATGCCGGATGCCTATCCTGAGGCCAGTGTGACAGGTGCTATCTTCTTAGCCACATACACCTCAAAGACAGCAGTATATGTCCTGATCAGGGCATTTGCCGGTACAGAGATACTGATCTGGATTGGGGCTATAATGGCACTCTACTGTGTGATGTATGCAACACTTCAAAATGATTTTCGACGGCTTCTGTCCTACCACATAGCGAGTCAGATAGGGTATATGGTAGCGGCTATTGGTCTGGGGACTGGATTAGCTATTGATGGTGCAACAGCGCATGCTATTAACAATATCCTCTATAAGGGCATACTATTTATGGGTGCCGGGGCAGTTATTCATATCACAGGAAAGCGAAGGCTTACAGATCTTGGTGGTTTATATAAGGCCATGCCTGTCACACTGATACTTTATATGATAGGTGGTTTTGCCATTTCAGGATTTCCATTGCTGAACGGTTTTATAAGTAAGGGGATGATAATCTCCGCTGCAGGCCATGATCACCAGGCCCTTATAGTCCTTATTCTGCTATTGGCTGCATCTGGTACATTTCTCTCTACAACTATTAAGATCCCTTACTACATGTTTTTTGGTAAAGCCTCAAAAATTGAGGCGAAGGAGCCGCCACTTAATATGCTCATTGGTATGGGAATTGCTGCAGTCCTCTGTTTATTGATCGGTATATATCCAGGTCTGTTCTATGGGTTATTGCCATATCCGGTACATTTTGAACCCTTTACAGCGGATCATGTAACCGGGTCATTGGGCTTACTTATGGCTACAGTCCTGGGCTTTTTCTTACTCCTTAAAGTAATTAAACCCGAGCACCATATATCCCTCGATGTAGACTGGTTTTACAGGATGGGGACTAGGATATTCTTGTGGTTTGCAAGGAGGCCTGTTTGTGCGTATGAAGGTTTTATCACCGAGATATCAAACACAGTAATATTGCCTGTGATATACTTCTTTGCCCGTGTTGGCCTATGGATTGACAGGAATATTGTGGACCTGGCAGTAAACAGTACAGCAAACTTTGTTATCAATATGAGTGCATTTGTGCGAAGGGTGCAGACCGGTCTTGTTCAGCACTATGCTGTAGGGATGGTAATAGGGATTATGCTGATAATAATAATCTATTCATTGATAGGAGGGTAGGGTGATAGAGGCGGTACATAACAGCATGGGATATCCGATATTGTCTCTTGTAACGTTCCTTCCCCTGATCGGGGCCTTTATCCTACTGTTTATCAGGAATGCTAGAGCGGTGCGGTGGATTGCACTCGTCTTTACTGCTGCAGATTTTTTTGTATCTATTCCGATTTTAACCAACTTCGACAAGACCACATTCCATATGCAGTTTGTAGAACGCCATGACTGGATACCCTCATGGAATATTACATACTATATGGGTGTGGATGGGATCAGCGTGCTCTTTGTCTTCCTTGCTGCACTCCTGGGATGGATATGTGTACTTGCATCATGGAAGGCCATAGATAAAAAGGTCACAGAATTTATGATAGCCCTCCTTGTAATGCAGACTGCAATGATAGGTGTCTTCTGTGCACTTGACTTCTTCCTCTTCTATATCTTCTGGGAGGCGATGCTCATCCCAATGTATCTGATAATAGGTGTATGGGGCGGGAAGAACAGGATATATGCAGCATTTAAATTCTTCCTCTATACACTGGCAGGAAGTATCTTCATGCTCATTGGCATCCTTGTCCTCTACTTCACAGGCGGCGAGACCTTTGACATAATTGCACTCATGAACCAGAAGTACTCCATAATTATACAGATGTGGGTCTTTGTGGCATTCTTTGTTGCGTTTGCAATCAAGGTGCCGATGTTCCCGTTCCATACATGGCTTCCGGATGCACACGTTGAAGCGCCTACAGCAGGGAGTATTATTCTTGCGGGTGTGCTGCTAAAGATGGGGACATACGGCATGCTGAGGTTTCCAATGGCCATGTTTCCTGATGCTACGGCATATTTTGCAAAGCCGATAGTGATACTATCTGTGATTGGCATAGTCTACGGTGGTTTTCTTGCACTGGCACAGAAAGACATCAAGAAGCTCGTTGCCTACTCAAGCGTAAGCCACATGGGTTTTGTTACACTTGGTCTGTTTATCTATAGCATAACAGGGATTGAGGGCGGAATCATGCAGATGTTCAATCACGGTATATCAACAAGTGCACTCTTCTTATGTATCGGGGTGATCTACGAGAGGACCCATACAAGGGAACTTGATGCATATGGCGGTCTTGCAAAGGCAGTGCCGATATTTGCCGTGTTCTGGACAATCTTTATCCTCTCTTCTCTTGCGATCCCCGGGACTAACTCCTTTATCAGTGAGATACTTATACTTACAGGGACATTTGGATATAGCAAGATAGTGGCAGCTATCTCAATACTCGGCGCCCTTCTTGGAGCAGTCTACCTCCTTGGCATGTACAAGAAGGTGACGCTCGGGGAGATTACGAATCATCATATAAAAGAGGCATGGGACCTTTCGGGCAGAGAGATTATTGCCATGGTCGGGCTTGCGATATTTGTATTCTGGATCGGACTAAATTCGCAGCCATTTTTAGATATTATGCATACATCCGTGGTGCATCTGCTTGACCAGATGAATTCAGTCAGCAGTAATTAT
>MHER01000156.1:8655-13771 GCA_001805205.1 Nitrospirae bacterium RIFCSPLOW2_12_42_9
CATAAGTGAAGAGGTTATAAGTAGAATGAGGACAGATTTAAAAGCTGTCCCCAAAGTGAGGGGCTATGAATTTTAATATAGTCAACGTCATTTTCAGTATGCCTGAGATTATAGTACTGGCAGGTGCATGTCTATTGATTTTGCTTGACCTCGTACTCTATAAGAACCAGAAGGGTATAATCGGCTATCTCTCCCTGCTTATAATATTAATCGCCGGTGCCGGGACATTGATACTATCAAGTCCCTCTGTAGAGATATTTGACAGGATGTTCGTTGTAGATGGATACTCCACGTTCTTTAAGATGATCTTCTATCTCTCTACTTTCCTTGCTGTCTTACTTTCAATAAATTATATAAAGATTGAGGGTGTTGAATATGGTGAATACTATATACTCATGCTCTTTGCCATGAGCGGCATGATGGTAATGGCATCAAGTATTGACCTGCTCAGCATATATGTCGGACTTGAGCTGATGGCGCTCTCTATTTATATACTTACAGGTTTTAAACAGTATAACGGCCGCTCCAATGAGGCAGCCATGAAATATGTAATCCTCGGGGCCTTCTCATCAGGGATTTTATTATATGGGATTTCGCTTGTATATGGCCTGACAGGGACTACCCAGTTGGCAGATATTGCAGGAATACTTAAACAGCAGGGAAATCTCGATATTGGGCTTGTCCTTGCAATAATATTTCTGATAGCAGGATTCGGTTTCAAGGTTGCTGCAGTGCCATTCCATATGTGGGCGCCTGATGTCTATGAAGGTGCACCGACATCCATTACTGCCTTTATGTCTGTCGGGCCAAAGGCCGCATCATTTGCAGTTATCCTCAGGGTATTTCTTGAGGCCCTTCAACCTGTCTCTGCAAGCTGGACAACACTGATTGCAATTCTATCAGTTGTGACAATGGCAACCGGGAGTATTATTGCACTCTCTCAGACAAATATTAAAAGGATGCTGGCATATTCAAGTATTGCACATGCAGGCTATGCATTACTTGGGCTTGTTGCGGGTGGTGCAGACGGAATAGCAAGCGTGATGCTCTATATGCTTATATACGCATTCATGAACATGGGGATATTTGGCACAATAATCCTTCTCAGGAAGGGAGACTTCAAGGCTGAGGATATTGAGGATTATACAGGCCTTGCAAAGGTTAACAGAGGGGCTGCATTTCTGATGCTGATCTTTCTCTTCTCTCTTGCAGGTATCCCGCCGACCGCAGGCTTTATAGGAAAGTTCTATATCTTCATGTCTCTTATAAAGACTGGATATGTATCACTTGCTATTATAGCAGTAATAATGAGTGTCATCTCTGCATACTTCTACATCCGCATAGTCATGCTGATTTACATGAAAGAGCCTGTCAGGGAATTTGACCTTGCCCGTTCACCGGCCAACAGTCTTGCCCTGATAATTGCAGTCATCGGCACAATTATCATCGGCATCCTTCCAGCGTGGTTTCTTGAAATGGCCAAAAGCGCCATCTTTCCGGGGTAGCATCATTCACTCACTCACCCACCCACTCATCTACACTTTATATCCACATTACCTATATAATATTACTCTCTGGAAGATAAAATTATAGAGGGAATTTTCATTTACTTATTATTCTATCTCTTCTTGATTTTCTTTTTCCACAAATTCTCGAGGGGTTAATATCTCAAGATTAAACGGTAATTCTTTCAGATCAAGTAAATCCTTATCTCCAGTAATTAAGGTATCAGCACCGGCTTCTAAGCAACATTCAAGCAGCATATTGTCTTCAGGGTCTCTGCAGATTGAAAGATTTTGTCGTGGTTGAATAACCTTTGACTTTAACACAACAGAAGCTATCCCAGAAATTAAGGCTTCCAATTGTATATGATCAATTTTATCTTCGTTCCTTAATAATATAGGAGTGTCACGATATTCTTTCAGGAGGGCAGGTGATACAAATATCTCTGACTCCAAGGATGCCTTTTTAATAGCTTTGGCCGGGATTCCACCAAAAACAAAGGCAGATATAAGGATACCAGTATCAATAACAACTTTATCTTTTCTTTTCGTAAGCCTTTCTCCTTACTGATTTGACAGCGTTATCAATATCCTTCATGGTCAATTTCGTTTTTTTAAAAGCCTCCCGCGCTACTTTCAAGGCTGCATCAAGCCTCTCTTCTGGTGTAAGTACCGAAAGAATATAATCGCCCGGATCAATTTTTCTTTCTGACGGTCTCATTTAATTATCCCTCCTTATGGTGAGTTAAATTTATTAAGTGTAGATTGGCATAATATTATCACAGGACTATTAAGGATTAAAAGATAAAAAAGAACAGTTTGTAATGTTATGTCCACTTATTATTTAACTGGTGACATTGAAGATAGACAATTACTGAACACCTTCCACACTTACATCGAACTTTTAATCTATTTGAACCACCCCTCCTATCATTGTTGTCAAGGCTTGCAGCAGCGGAAACTGTTGAGGGAAGCTTATGCCGCTCTTCATAATAGAGCATTAATAGCATCAACTGATTCTTCCGCCTATTATTCTCAGCATACCAGCGAAACCGTCATCAACAGTTATCCTTCGTCTTAGAACTAAATCAAGACGTTTAAAAGAAAAGTGATATATAAAATTACCTTCCTCATCCTTTTCTATTTTAGTATGGTGCCACATGTCATTTTGCGATTTGTATTTCCTTTTTTCCCCAGACAGTGCATTCTTAGTATAAATGTCTGCATCCAGAGTTGGTTCTTGATATTTATTGTCTTGATCTTTCCAGTCTAATCTAAGTTGTATAAAAAACTCTCCAAAGCAGAATTCATCCATAAATTGGCAGTAGCTGCCCTTTCTTTCAGATAAAATTTCGGTTTCACCTGTGTCTTTGTTAATTACTTCTACTTGTCTTATTTCTCCCATTTATATTTCTCTTTATTTGCAAGGAAAGTTCCGCTTGTCTTCTGCTAAGGTCAAGTTGACCTATGACCCTTTGTTAAGTATACAACTACCTTTTCAATTCAGATGTTACAATTTCCATAACAATGATTATACGGACCCACATAATCTGCGGATCATTCATTTCTGGTCCGTATAATACGTCTTTAATACGAAAGTTACAATCCCCATAATCTCCTTAATCTAAGCCACTTGAGTCTTAAAGTCCTTGTTATCGTTGTGTCTTATACGGATCAGTATAAGACCTACCTCTTCCTACTTATAATCTACAACAAAGAGGAAAGTTCCCAATTACTCGCTTTCAGGAAGGAATAAACACGTTTCACGACATCTCGCCGGGCCAGCCGCAAATCTTCAAACGCCTCCTCAATCGCAACCACGACATTCATTAACAGGAAGTCAAAGCAGGGCTGTGGGAAAAGAAGAAGGCCAGGAAGAGTAATACTGACAGCAGTAATAAAACACCCATATTGTTAGACTGAATGTACATAGCCCAGGATAATTCTATTATCGCTTTTTAGATAACAGATTATCCATGGACTAATAGAACTTTTGCCCATTATTCCGATTCTTATTCCGGTTATGTTATGATATATTAAGCATATTGATTGCCTGCGGAGGTGAGGAGATTATAAGGTTGGCCACCATAAAATACCTTGTATTAACTGGTGCATTTATTATTCAAGGATTTCATAAATGATAATAGAGAAATACATTTTAGAAAATACTATTGATGCCTTTAAGAATATAGGCTATAAGAACAGTCTAATTAAGAAAGACTACAAATATGCAGACCTGTTTTCGGTTGATGTGCCAATTCGAACCGTGGGTATGGCTGTCTTTGGACAAGAACCTTTAGATTATCGTTCTGCCTGTTTTGGGGTTCAAATGGCAGAGCACAACCGGTCGTCTTCCGCTCTTGTCAATGAACTAAAAGCCCTTGGTGCTCCACAGATATTCATTATGAACAATGGAACGACTGAACGATGGGCTGTTACTGAACTGGAACCTGTCCTCCAGGCGAAATATAAGACGATTGATTTACCAAATATCATTGCTCAGAATATTAACGAGTGGGACCCGAAATCTATTATAAGGGCAAAGGCAGGTTTTGCTAAACCTTCACCTAAGCAGATGGATTTTGTTGATATTGGGCTGCTTCCAGCATTGGAAAATGAAGCTGCAAAGAAGATTGATTACTTGCTTAGAGAAATCCTTAATCATACAGAAAGAGAGTTTAAAAAGCATAATCTGTTGTTTAATTCAGCAAAAGTATTCAGAATTGTTTTTAGTCTGTTAGCCGCGAAATTACTCAAAGATCGTGATGCAGTTAGTTCTACAAGTATTGATTTTTCATTCCCACAAACTGCTATTCAGGCAGTGAGCAATCATTACGGTTCATCATTATCGTTTATAGCTTCAGAACTCCCTGATGTAACAATAAAATCCATATCACAGGAAGTAGGAAGTACCTTTTCTTTACGTAATATATCAGTAGACACCCTTACCTATATTTACGAAAACACATTTGTCTCACCGGAAAGTCGTCAGAAACTCGGCATTCATAGCACCCCATCTTATGTGGCAGATTATGTCATGTCACAAATTCCTATCGAGGATATACATAAAACTCAGTGGCATACTGCAGACCCTATGTCCGGGCATGGAATTTTTCTTATTGCGGCTATGAGGAGGATGAGAGATATGCTGCCGCCGGACTGGAGCGGACGGCAACGCCACAAATTTTTTGTTAAACATCTGCACGGTATAGAAATAGATGCCTTTTCAGTAGAAGTAGCGCGCATGTGCCTCATGCTCGCAGACTTTCCAGAGCCAAACGGGTGGGATTTAAGAAATGCTGATGTCTTTGAAGGTAAAACGCTTGAAAAAGTGGCAGCTAATAGTATGATATTTGTAGGTAATCCACCTTATGAAAATATTGCAGGCAGAAGTCCTGTCACACCCAAACCTGTTGAGCTATTAAGACGTGCTTTGCCTGCTTTGCCTGCGCATGCTTTAGTCGGATTAGTGTTGCCGCGTTCTTTTATTGATGGAAATGACTATAAGAGAGAGCGTGAAAATATCCTGAATAATTTTGAATTAATTTCACTCACTGCCCTTCCCGACCGTATTTTCCTGCATTCTAATGCTGAGACAGCAATCCTTATAGCAC
>MHER01000157.1 GCA_001805205.1 Nitrospirae bacterium RIFCSPLOW2_12_42_9
CCATTAACCCCTTTTTTTCTTTCATTATACCTTCCCTCTCTTGGTTGGACTTATCCACCACGGCTTTTGTGGTATATATGCAGTAACTATATCCACTAAATCAGGCATTGAGTAATCACAAATAATATGTAAAAAAGATTTTGAGACATTTATATTATACACAAATAAATATTGAGATTAGTAGTTGTTATTATATCCAAAAATGAGAAAAAGACAACCTCTTAATCTCTTAATCAGGAGGGTCTTATCATGAAACAAAAGGAAAGGATGGTTCGTAATGGTTAAAAATAGACTGGTAATCTTAATGACGGTGGTATTGATTTTGTTTCTGCCTGTTTTTGTCCTGGCAGGCACGGTTGAGCTTCACTTCATTTAAGTTTTGCTTTTAGCTTAGACAGGTCTATTTCCATATATCACGAAGGCCGTCACCGACAAGGTTGCAGGCCAGTACAGTCAGGAAGATTGCGATTCCAGGGAAGATCATCAGGTGAGGGAAGAATCTCATAGCTGTCCAGCCGTCATTGGCCAGTACACCCCAGCTGCTAAAAGGAGGGGCAAGCCCGAGGCCCACAAAACTCAGGGTAGATTCAGCAAGGATGGCGGAAGGGATCCGGAAGGTCAGGGTAACAATCAATAAATTGCTTAATCCTGGCAGTATATGCCTTATAAGTATCCGCCAGTTGCCAACACCTACTGCCATTGCAGATTCAATATAAGGCATCTCTCTGATCCTTATGACCTCACCCCTGACAAGTCTTGCCACATTTACCCAGCTCACAAGACTCAGGGCAATAAATATGCCCCAGAACCCACGGCCAATTACTACAGTTATCAATATTATGAGAAGGAGATCAGGTATTGCAAAAAGAACATCAACAATACGCATAAGTATATTATCCGTCCATCCACCTTTGTATCCGGATACAGCACCATAAAACGTGCCAATAACAAGTGAAACGAGTGAAGTAAAGATGCCAACTGATAGAGACACACGTGTGCCGTAGATCATGCGGCTCAGGAGGTCCCTGCCGAGGTTATCTGTTCCCAGCGGATGGTTATTGTCCGGGGGTTGAAGGATGGCATTCATGTCCTGCTGGTCATATGAATAAGGTGAAAGATATGGTGCAAAAAAGGCAAGGGTACCGGCAATGAAAATAACAACCAGACCAAATATAAGGGGAAATTTATGTTTCATCCGAAAATACCTTCTGTTCACCCTCCCCCTTCTCACCCTCCCCCTCGCCCCCTCCCATCAAGGGAGGGGGAGGGGGAATACTTGGTATACCTTCTAATCTCCCCTCCCCTTGTGGGAGGGGATTAAGGGGAGGGGGATTTCTATTTATTTCCAGCGTATCCTCGGGTCAATGAATAAATATAAAATGTCCACAATTAAATTGACCACGACAATCAGTACTGCGTATACCAATGTTACTCCCATTATCAATGGATAATCCCTGTTGATTACTGCAGTGACAAAGTATTTACCCATGCCTGGTATTGAAAATATATACTCTATAACAAATGAGCCTGTAATCAGCCCTGCGAACAGAGGCCCTGAAAATGTGATCATCGGGGTTATTGCATTCTTCATCGCATGTTTGAAGAGGATGGCATTATATGACAATCCTTTTGCATAGCATGTGCGAATATAATCCTCTCTGAGTACATCAATCATGGTTGAACGCATTAACCTTGCCATATATGCTGCAGGCGCTGCTGCAAGGGAGATAGCAGGAAGAATAGTATATCTCCATCCCTCCCACAGGGCAGGTGGAAAGATATGGATAGTCTGGGAAAAGATGAGGATTAATAATGCTGCGAGTACAAAGTGTGGTATAGAGACACCTCCGATTGCAATGATCATGCTTACCCTGTCAACTGATATGGATTTATCCTTTGATGCTGCTGATAATATCCCGCTTCCTGTGCCTATGATAATTGACAGGATGAATGCAATTACACCAAGATGTATTGATACCGGGAGGGTATCAATTATAATATCGTTGACTGATCTCCCAAGGTATTTATAAGAAGGCCCCAGGTCACCTTTGAGGAGATTCCACATATAGAGGAGATATTGCTCCTGGATTGGCCTGTCCAGATGATATTTCTGCTCTATGTTTTCCTTTATCGCTGGAGGTAGATTTTTCTCAGAATCAAAAGGGCCGCCAGGGACTATATGCATGATAATAAATGTAATGGTAGCAACTAACCATAAGACAGGAATGCCCCAGAGGAGCCTATGTAAAATAAATTTCAGCATATAATGTTATGCAACCTTCATCAAAACGTAGGGACAGTCGTAGGGACAAACCTTCAGGTTTGTCCTATCCATGCGTTTTGGACAGACCTTAAGGTCTGTCCCTACGTTTGTCAATCCAAACATTCTTTAGACGTATAATATCCATTGCATTCGGCTTAAATCCTTTTACATAGGGCTTTACGAGAAGGTTCTGTGCATTTGTAAAAAGTGGCATTATTGGCACGTCATCTTCTGTCAGAATCTTCTGTGTACGGTCGTATAGATTTTTTCGCTGTTCCGGATCCTGTTCCATTGCTGCTTCCTGCACCAGTCTGTCGAATTCACTGTTCTTCCAGCGTGTACGGTTATTTCCGCTTGTGGATGTAAACAGGTTCATGAAATTGTCAGGGTCAGGATAGTCTGCACCCCATCCCAGCCGGAATATGGGAGGCGGATTTGTCTGGAGTGTTTTTAAAAATACCTTCCACTCCTGATTATCCAGTTTAATATCTACGCCAAGGTTTTTCTTCCACTGCGCCTGGAGATTTTGTGCTATCAAAAGATTTTCAGGGTTTGTACTGAAGATCGCAGTGACCTCAGGAAATCCCGTTCCATCCGGATAGCCAGCCTCTTTTAATAAAGCCCTTGCACCTTCTGAGTTAAATCCAAGTCCGATTGATGGATTATAGGCAAACATACCCTGTGGAATCCAGGAGGTGGCCGGCAGTTCTCCACCCTTCAGTATTTCAGGAAAGGCATTTCTGTCAATAGCCATGGAAAATGCCTGTCTTATTCTTTTATCATTGAAAGGCGGCTTTTCAACATTGAATCCGTAATAATATCCTCTCAGAAACGGATGGTGGATATAATCCTTATGATTTTTATAATGAGGGATTGCAAGGGGCGGCAGGGATACGATATCGAGTCCTCCTGTTTCATAGAGTGTTAATGCAGTAGTACTTTCACCTATTACATAAAAACGGATAACATCAAGCCCTGGTCTTCCAGCGTAATAATTTTTATTTGCTGTGAGTGTGAGTCTATATTCATGCCTCCACTCTTTAAGAATAAAAGGACCGTTTGTTACAATATTGGATGGTTCTGTCCAGTTGTCACCGTATTTTTCTATTATATCCTTTCTCAATGGAAAGGTTACTATAAATGTTGTTATGCTGGGGAAGTAGACAACAGGTTTTCGCAGCCTGACCTCAAGCGTTGTATCGTTCAGGGCCTTTACACGAACAAGGGAAGGATCCTTCAACTGACCATTGTTATATTCATAGGCATTCTCTATGTCATACAGAAAATATGCATATTCTGCAGCAGTCTCAGGATTGAGCAGCCTCTTCCATGAATATTCAAAGTCATGTGCAGTCAGCTTCTTGCCATCACTCCAGTATACTTCATCACGGAGGAAGAATGTGTAGGTCTTACCATCCCCTGATACCTTCCACTCTTTTGCAATTGCAGGTATTGGGTTTAGATTGTCGTCATATTGGGTTAGTCCTTCCATTATATTATCAATAATGCGTATTGATATGCTGTCAGTAGCCAGATTCCAGTCGAGTGTAGGGGGCTCAGAGGAGACCGCCATGCGGAAGGTTTGTAATCCATCTTTATTAAGCCCTATGTCATTTTGATTTTTGCATGAGACAGTACTGCTCAGGATCAGCATTATTAACAAAAAAAGGGCGCTATATTTCACCTGAAAATCCCCTTTCAAATCCCCCCCGAACACCACGCTGTAGGGACAAACCTTTAGGTTTGTCCCTACGTCTACGCCCATTTTCATTGTCCTTTGTGTTAACATGTAACATGATTGTTTCATTGTCTTTTGAGTTTCTCTGAGACATGAGGGTTCACTTATCTTATATTACTGTTGATAAAAGTCAATCCGGCCTTCTTATAAGAAAATCAGCACCTATATATTTCCTATTCACAAAATAAGAAAATTGTAGAAAGTGGACACAGCCAAAATATATTAATAAATTCAATAAGTTATGCTGTTTATTAATAATTTTTCTGAATTATGTAACTTTTCTATACAGGCCACTGAGGCTGGAATCTGTAGAGGAACGATACACCCATACCCAATATATATGATTTTAAAGGGGGTTAACCACAATTACTTGCCTTATTAAGCTGTATAATACTTTGGCACACCTATTGCTGAATAGGTATAACTGGTATTAATTTCCATTTAAACTAATTATGTCTGAAGGAGGAAGGGGGGTAATTATATGAGAAACTAATAAAATGTTAATGTGAGGAAAGGACCTCATTCAACATGCATAAAAACAACACGGTTTTCTGGACCATCTCATCCAGCGTATGGAACGCAGGCATGGGGTTCCTGAAGGAACTAATATCAGGTGGTCTATCCAATACCGGGCCAACCAGCTATACCAAGTCACCCAAATACTACAATAAGCCAACAAATAGTCATAAATATTCACTAAAGTTAATAATCTGTAAGGAATTCCTTACCTTATTGATACTGGGATTCTGTTTAACAGCCTTAATTTCTGAGGCTTCTGCAATAACATCAGAGAAACAGGCCAGCCTCACCTCAATAACTTCAGTCCCTTTTAACACAGCCGAAATAATTGAAAAGGCCGAACATCTTGTCCGGAAAGACCAATCAAATCCGAATCTTTACTGGGTTGAAGAACCTGAATACAGGGTGGAGTTTACTGCGGATTCTATGACCTATTATCAGAAGCATGAAGGAAAAGTGATTGAGGATAATGCCCTGAGGTTTATCCTTGAGGCTATCAGCGTTTCAGGTAATTCCGTTTTATCTCCTTTATCCAACCATTCTGTAAAGATGGAAGAGAACAGATTTACATATCAACGAACCTCCACTATTAAAGAGATATATGAGTCGGGTAGGGATGGGGTAGAGCAGAGCTGGATTATTGAAAAACCACTCTCTGCGAATCCAGCAGATGTTGTTATTCAGGGAAAGCTCATAACTCCGTTAAGTTACAAGACTAATAATAATGGAGGTATTGATCTGTTCAATAAGAATAAGGAGTATGTGACCACATATGGAAAGGTTACTGTAATTGATAACGCGGGGAAAAAGATTACACTGTCTCCTGAGTATAACGGGTCCCTTCTTGCAATTACAATACCTTCAAAATGGTTAGCAGGTGCAGAATATCCTGTTCTTGTAGACCCGCTTATAGGCAGCAATGTCAGGGTTGACAGCCTTACTGCTACTGATAATTATCCTGCCATTGCCTTTGATGGCACAAATTATCTGATTGTATGGCAGACAGGTACACCTAATGCTCAAGGAACGGGAACTACTGCTATCAGTGGGGCGAGGGTAAGTAGTTCCGGGACTCTCCTGGATGGCACACCCCTCTCTATTGGTAATCAAGTAGATACTGGTTGTACATCAACATGTGATGATGAATTCCCATCGGTTGCTTATGATAGTCTTAACAGCCGGTATATTGTAGTCTGGATGCAGTGGGATGATACTTCCGGCGCTGTAACCAGTTCAAATATATGGCGGAATACAGTAACAATATGGGATGGAGTGCCGGCAGATGATGTTGGGACAGCCACGAAGATCCTTGATGGTGGAACTCGTATTTTTGCGTATCCTGTAGTAGCCTGTTGTGATGTGAATAACAACTACTATGTAGTTTACGGGCGGCCTAATACACAGGGATCAACAAGCTTCGATGCATTTCGTGGTCAAGCCTATAATAGAAATACTCATACAGCTACCACTGCTTCAAATCCCACGGCAACTGTAAGCAGCGGGACTATTACACCAAATATAGAGCCGAGGTCAGCGCCCCGTCTTTATTCTCTTTCAACAACAAAATATATGCTTACATGGGAAACCTTTGGGGTGGATACCAACGGTGACATCTCTGCCAATCTGGTGACAGTTACAACTACTCCCAGTTATACATGGGGGACGCAGGTTACGGTAGCAAATACTCCGGCAAGCACCTTACACCGTTATCCCCGGGCTGCCTATGATGGAACAAATGCCTTCATTGTTTATCAACAGGGGGCAACTACATCAGCCGATATCTATGGCATGTTTGTTACCCCTGGAGCAACAAACCTGACACCCGGAACCACCTATGCGATATCTACTGTTGCTGGCAGCGGGCAGACCTACCCGGATGCAGCTTACACAGCCGGGACATGTTCGGCAAATCCTATCAACCGTTACATGGTCGTCTGGCAGGATTACAGAAATAATGCTACAAACCCTGATATCTATGGGTCTTCACTGACTACAACCGGGACTGTGGAGACTGCCATTGCCATTTCTACAGATACAACATACATAAAACAGTTACCTGTAATTGCTGCGGACACTGGTAGTTGCGGCTATTTAGTCGCTTGGAGTGATTACAGGAACAATGGTACAACCTTATCTGATATCTATGCACAGAGGGTGGGATATCCTAATATTAATAACCTTGATGTTGCAAGTCAGTATACAGGAAATGATGTTACTATCAATGGTATGAATTTTGGGGCAGACCCGGGTTCAGGTAACAGAAGCACTACCACCAATAATGTGACACTTACCGGACCCACAACAGTCACGATTCCTGATGACCATATTTTATCCTGGTCGGATTTAGCGATATTATTCAAGATACCTCTTGGTACTTCACCTGGTACCTACGCAGTCACAGTAACTGCAGGGAGCTGGACCAGCAATGGGAGTAATCTTACGGTCAGCGATAATATCCTCCAGATCACCACACCTAGTCTCCCAAACGGCTTTCAGTGGATCAGTTATGGATCTAATGTTTCTGCCACAGGAGGAACACCTGGATATACCTGGGCTATTATTTCCGGGAGTCTTCCAGGGGGGGTAGCACTGGACCCTGGTACTGGCCTGATATCAGGAACACCGAACAATTTTGGAACCTTTAATTTTACAGTACAGGTTACAGATTCATCCACACCAACACCGCAGACAGCGACACAAGCACTTTCGATATTGGTTTACGAGCTGGTTACTATTGCAGTAACACCGGCCAATCCTACAATAACACAGAGTCAGACACAGCAGTTTACAGCCACAGGGACGTATAATGATCCAGGCAGTAGTACATCCGATATTACCAGCATTGTCACATGGGGAAGTAGTAATCCCGCAGTTGCTACAGTAGATTCAATGGGATTAGCTACGGGAGCAGGTTTAGGATCTGTTACTATCTCAGCCATTAAATAGAGAAATATTGAATGGGATGTGAATATAATAGAGATGAAGTGTCTTTAGGGGAGTTGACAAAAAGAGGGATTGGGATTGGGGCCTATGTTCTAACATGGGTTGCCATACTCCTTTCTATCTTTCCGGTTTATCTTATTACTCCTTCCAGTTCCTGGGCGGTTACAGGAACTACAACCCTGACTGTAACGCCTTTAGCACCAACAGGATTAACGGCTGTGGACAACCCGTCTGATGAAGGTTACGCAATCAACCTTTCATGGACTCCATCAACATCAACAGGTGTAACAGAGCAGCGTATATATCGGGGAACGACTAATGGGGGCCCCTATGGAACGTTTGTTACGACTATTTATAACAATACCACATCGG
>MHER01000158.1:0-3868 GCA_001805205.1 Nitrospirae bacterium RIFCSPLOW2_12_42_9
CCTTAATTTTTTACCATCATCTTTTAACATCAGGTCTAAGTCTCCTCCGTATCCGTTAAACAGAAAGGATAAAAAGTTTTTTAATCGTTTGGCCTTAATATTAAAGTAACCGGAAGATTTGATCAGTTGAGCAAGTTTATCAGTTTGAATCTGATATAATCCCTGTGGTGAAAAATGATCGGTACTCTTAAGAGAAGTGATAGCCCGCTCTACATTCTTCCATGATGTGTTCTGTGTGAGTATGGCCCCGATTATTACTTCAAAAGGGGTCTCACCAGGCCACCAGTGCTGTGGCCCGAACCTCTCGTACATTGAATGATAAATCTTTAAGAGGTGATCTCCTCTACCCATTTAAGATATTCTCTGGACCCATCAATAACAGGCAGGGCAATAATCTCTGGAACCTTATAACTATGAACCTGTTTAACCTTGTCTATTATCTTTTCAAGAAGTTGTCTTCTGCTCTTTACAACAAGTAAAACCTCTGATTCCAGGCAGGTCTTCCCTTCCCAGAAAAAGATGGACTTTACTGAAGGGATAATATTGACGCAGGCAGCAAGACGGGATTCTACTAATGCATTTGCTATCTTCTCCCCTTCCTCAACAGAACCTGCTGTGATTAATATGACAATAAATTCCATAGGATTAGTTAAAATCATCCTTTTGACTTTATTTATAGATTAAAATATTTTATATTCTATATAGAATTCGGTGTCAAGGTAAAAGCATACGTCATCCTGAATTTATTTCAGGATCTTAACATTATAATACGGGAGGTAAGACCATGAAAGTAGATATCAATAAATCTATTTTAGAGTTTGTAGAAGGTGATATAACAAACCAGGATACTGAGGCTATTGTGAATGCAGCCAACTCGGGTTTAAGAGGTGGAGGCGGTGTTGATGGCGCTATCCACAGGGCAGGAGGGCCTGAGATAATGGAGGAATGCCGTAGGATTGGCGGTTGTCCGACCGGACATGCTGTAATAACAACAGGCGGCAGGTTAAAGGCGCGCTATGTTATTCATGCAGTAGGACCGGTATATCATGGCGGGAACAAGGGAGAGGCAGAAGATCTCGCAGGCGCATATTTGACAAGTCTAAAGATTGCATCAGAAAAAGGGATTAAAAGTGTGGCTTTTCCTTCTATAAGCACCGGTGCATATGGTTATCCTATTAACGAAGCAGCGCGGATTGCGATAAAAACGGTTATAGATTATCTAAAAGAACATCCTGAGATTGAGCTTGTCCGTTTTGTTTTATTTGGTACTGATGCATACAATGCATACAAAACTGTCGCAGGCAAGATTAACTATCCTGCTAACTAAATTAACATAATCCATAATATATATTTTTAATTAATCCAGGATAATTATCTCTTTGAGTACCTTACAGTTGCGTACTGCTGAGCAATGGTGAGGACATTATTAACAAGCCAGTAGAGGACTAATCCTGAAGGGAAGTTCAGGAAGAAGAAGGTAAAGACTACAGGCATGATAAGCATGATCTTTGCCTGCATTGGATCGACTGTAGTTGGTGTCATCTTCTGCTGTACTACCATTGTTATACCCATAATAATTGGCATTACATAATAAGGGTCTTTTACAGATAAGTCCTTTATCCATAGAAAAAGGGGTGAATGCCTTAATTCAATAGTGGCAGCGAGGAGATTATACAACCCTATAAAAACAGGGAGTTGCAGCACCATAGGCAGACATCCACCGAGTGGATTCACCTTGTGGTTCTTGTATAACTCCATCATTGCCTTATTCAACTCAGCCCTGTCATCCTTGTATTTCTTCTGCAGCTTTTGTATTTCAGGCTGGAGCGTCTGTAAGCCTTTCATAGACTTGAAACTCTTATAAGTAAGCGGGATAAATACAACACGCACTATAAAGGTAAGAAGGATAATAGCAATTCCGTAGTTATGGCTTATCTTGTAAAAAAACTGGAGAATTGAAAATAATCCCTTTGCCATCCAGGCTATAATCGATAGGTCCCAGATGATAAACCAGCCAAATGATATACTATGGTCAAGACCTACATTAAGTGATTTAAGGAGTCCATACTCCTTAGGCCCTGCAAAAAGCGATAAGGATATCTTTTTACCATCAGGTACTTCTATCTCTGCCTGCACATCCTTTTCAGAATTCTTTTTGATAATGGCCTTATTAACCTTATCACCTGGTATAAGGGCAGATATGAAGTATTTATCCTGAAGCGCAGTCCATTTTACTTCTCCATCATGGTAGACAGGGCCTTTTATCTTTGCGACCTTGTCTTTTTTAACCTTTGTTCCAAGCATTGTAGTGGGTCCTACAAAACCCATCATTTTCGCCTCACCCCACTCTGCTATGCCAAAGTTAGAACCTGTGGAGACAGAATAGTTGCCACTAATATTTACCGGGATTATATCCACATCTACCTTATATGAGTCATTGTGAAAACGCATAATCTTCTTTAAACCTTTTCCACTTTTAGACTCAACAAAAGTAAAACTGAGGCTGCCCTCCGGGGTCTTGCTGCTCAGATTCAAATCTTCCCCTTCAATATTAAAGAGCCCCTCTTTGATAACCTTACTAATTTCACTATCAGGAAAGAAAACACTTAGAGGATATGAACCTACGACTTGATCGCCTGGATCAAAGAGGACAACATTTTTCTTTTTCTCCAGGTCTACCCAGTACTGCTTTAACTCCCAGTGTTTTAGTACCCCTCCGCGATTTGTAAATACAGCCTTATACAGGTCAGTGTTTACAGTTATAACTTTCTCTTCCTTGATCTTTTCCCCGGATACATCAATAGTTGTTTTCTCTGCAGGTGATATGCCGTCCGCTTTCTCCTGAACAGGTTGTTCTGACCCCTGTTCCTTTTGGGTTTGTTTTGGTGATGGGATGAAATATGTATAGGCGAAAAGAATAATTGCTGATAAAACTATTGCAAGTAGTATCCTTTTTTCCATTCCTTCCATTTTATATCTTACCTATTAATCTTACCTGATTGGGTCATAACCGCCTGGATTTAAGGGGTGACATTTAAAGAGCCTAACCACGGTCTTGTATGCCCCAATAAAAAATCCATATTTCTTTAATGCATCTATAGAGTATTGTGAACAGGTGGGATGGTATCTGCAGGATGGTGGTATTAATAAGGAAAGGGAATACTGATAAATCCTTATAAAGATGATTAAGATTTTTGACAAGAACATATTAAGCCTCCAGATGGGCAATCAAATTACCAAAGGCATCATTGGCCTCTTTATAATTTACGCCAATCATACCCTCCCGTGCAATGATTACCATATCAAGACCCATTTGTTTAGCATCATCCCTTAACCCGATTATTTCCCTTATAAGCCGTTTTATCCTGTTGCGTTTTACCGCCCCCCCTAATTTACGGTTTACGGATATTCCAAAACGGCTGTAACCAAGATTGGTTTTTAAATAATAAAGGACAAAATAACGATTAGCCTTTCTGCGTCCATTCCTGTAAATATAACGGTATTCCCATCCTGCGCGGATTTTATACTTTAGTTTGCTCACCCACGAACCATACTTAATGGCCGCAAAGGCTTAAACAGCAAGTCTTAAACGGCCCTTAGCCCGCCGCCTGCTCAGGACTCTCCTTCCATTCTTTGACTTCATCCTGCGCCTGAACCCGTGAGTCCTCTTTCTGCTTATATTGTGTGGTCTGTATGTGACTGACATTGTGCCTCCTTTGAACCTTTGAAAAAGGTTATTATAATTTAATTCCTTGAAATGTCAACAGTTTTTTCTCTTTTGTAGTAACCCCTCGGTGAACGGGGGAAAAAAAGACTTGCGTTCGGATCTTCCATGTGATAAATATAAAGCATGGATGAGAGGTTCAGG
>MHER01000158.1:3890-13580 GCA_001805205.1 Nitrospirae bacterium RIFCSPLOW2_12_42_9
TCTACAAAAAGCTCTCCCAATTACCCTGATGTAATACCATCCCAGTGGGGAATTACTTCCTTTAAGTCTATAATCCATGATCATGAAATCTTTATTCATGTGAAGGCATATCAACCGGACGTTATCGTGTTTGAGGCGTCTGTTGCATTGGAAGATATCCTCTCTGATTTTGTTTTTGATCTAAAAGAGACATTAATCCGGGAAGGACAAAAGATTCTTACTAATTACAAGTGCAATATGGACTTCGTCGAAGAGTACAGTGTGTATTGTGTGTCTGGTTATAAAGGGGACCCTGAGGTTTTTGTGGGTACCTGTGGTGACAGAATAGTCAGCCATTTGAAGAATGAAAGGTTTACCCTCGATGAAGAAGAAATAACCCCAACACTCGCTTCCCATTTAAAATATTCCAGGGATGATCTGGCAATAGTTGACTGGGATGGGGCCTTTCTTTTTGATCCTACAGGCACGTTTGAAGCAAATATAGAGTTATTCCAGATTGCAAACCTTCAGCTCCTTCGATATCGTATTCTTGACAAGAGACTTGATGAGAGGCTCTTTGCAACATTGGAAATACAACGGGGCCGTCCTAAAGTTATACGCCACTCTCGTAAGATCAGGGATTCGCTCCTTGAGATTATGCAGATGCGGACAGAGTCACTACTTGAAACTGAGGCAGTGGAATGTCCAATCAAGCTTATTGGTGACTGGTATTCAGCAAAATTATATAGTTTAATCTCAAAAAAGTTTCATCTTGAGACATGGAAGGGAAATATTGGGAAAAAGCTGGATACTATTGAAGATATATACTCAATGGCTGCAGAAAACTTTGCCATATCCTCAAAGACAAGGGCAGAGTTTTTCTTGCTTGGCGGCTGGTTCATACTCCTCCTTGGCTGGACTGTACTATTAATTGCAGAGATATTTGCAAAATGAACCACAAAGGCCCAGAGTACACGGAGGTAATAAATAATTGATTTTCTTTGTGAACTTTGCGCCTCTGTGGTGCAAAAGGAGACTTTCTTGTGGATTGTTTGGAAAACAGGATAAGGGATGTCGGAAGAGAGATATACACTCAGGCTATAGCGGGCACCCCATCTATATTTGATAAAAAGAGGTGGGAGGGAAAGGTCCTTGAGTGGGCAATGAAGAATGAGGACTTTAAACTCAAGCTCTTCAGGTTCATTGATGTCCTTCCTTCATTAAAAAGTGATAACTCAGTAATAAGGATATTAAAGGAATATTTTACTGATGAATCAATAGACCTTCTCGGGATATTAAAAGTGGGTGTTAAAAATATTCCGGATCGGGGTCTCATGGCAAAGGCTGCAGTAAAGGCTATCAGAACAAATATCAGAATAATGGCAAGACAATTTATTGCAGGATCAAATCCTCAGGAGGCCGGTAGAATCTTACAGTACCTCCGGGAATCTAATTACGCAATGAGTATCTATCTGCCTGGTGAGTTAGTGGTGAGCGATAAAGAGGCAGGTGATTATACAAGGCGATATCTTGATCTATTGGATACTCTTCATCCGTTGTTTGAAACATGGCCGCACAACACCATGCTGGACAATGATAATAGAGGTTATATACCAAGATTAAATATATCTGTGAAATTATCATCTCTATATTCACAGCTTGACCCCGTTGACCGGGAAGGTTCCATTGAAAATACAAAGATAAACCTCAGGGCGATCTTAAGAAAGGCAAAAAAACTCAGGGCATTTTTAAACCTTGATATGGAGGCGTATTACTGTAAAGATATATTTATATCCATTTACAAGAGCATCCTTGAAGAAGAGGAATTTAAAGAGTACCCCC
Source organism: Nitrospirae bacterium RIFCSPLOW2_12_42_9 (assembly GCA_001805205.1). Lineage (GTDB taxonomy): Bacteria > Nitrospirota > 9FT-COMBO-42-15 > HDB-SIOI813 > HDB-SIOI813 > HDB-SIOI813. Next base: position 5,712 of record MHER01000158.1, read on the forward strand.
ATACTGGAATTGCTATACAATCATATCTTATTGAATCAGAAGCAGATTTGCATGAATTAATAAGGTGGAGCAGGGATAATAGGAAGGTTATCACTATACGGCTTGTAAAAGGGGCGTATTGGGATTACGAGAAAGCTATTAACAAACAGAAGGGGTGGCCAGTCCCGGTATTTCTCTTCAAGGAAGAAACAGACTTGAACTTTGAAAGGCTGACAAGGATTCTATTGGAAAATGGAGAATTTATCAGGCCTGCTGTAGCAACCCATAATATAAGGAGTATCGCAAATACGATTGCATGTGCAGAGGAAATTGGACTATACAAAGAGGCCTTTGAGTTTCAGATGTTGTACGGGATGGCAGAGCCGGTAAGGGATGCCTTAAAGAATATGGGTTACAGGGTCAGGGTATATACTCCTGTAGGCGAACTTATCCCTTCGATGGCATATCTTGTCAGGAGGCTTATAGAGAACACCTCCAATGAGTCATTTTTAAAGAGGTTTTTTGTTGATAAGATACCATTTGAAGATTTAATAAAACCACCGGAACAGATTATTAAGACCCCTGAAAGACCTCCACTTGATAAAAGATTCAGGAATGAGCCGATGACAGATTTTTCAAAAAACCATAATAGAGGGAGGATGATTGAGGCAATTATAAAGGTAAAGTCCGGGTTAAATGAGAAATACCCCTTATTGATAGGTGGAGATAAGGTATGGACTGATAAAGAAATTATATCTGTAAATCCTTCAAGACCTGGTGAAGTAGTTGGGAGGGTTTCCTCTGCCACAATAGATGACGCAGATAAGGCGGTAAGGACGGCAAGGATAATACAGGATAAATGGAGAATAATTGCACCTCACGAGAGGGCCGGTTATTTATTGAAGGTAGCTCAATTGATGAGGCAGGAGAGATTTAATCTTGCAGCCTTAGAGGTCTTTGAGGTGGGTAAGACGTGGAAAGAGGCTGATAGTAATGTGACTGAGGCTATTGATTATCTTAACTATTATGCTTTAGAGATTATGCGTCATGGGATAAGGAGGATTGATGACTATCCAGGCGAGGTTAATGATTATTTGTATGAACCTAAGGGTATAGGAGTTGTAATATCGCCATGGAACTTTCCCCTTGCGATTCCAGCAGGTATGGTTTCAGCAGCCATTGTGACAGGTAACTGTGTAATATTTAAACCATCAGGTCTTTCGCCGGTAATTGGGTACAGACTTGTTGAATTATTCAATGCAGCCGGGCTTCCTGAGGGTGTCATTCAATATCTGCAGGGCCCTGGAGGGGAGATCGGTGAGTATCTTGTTACTCATCCTGATATAGACTTCATTGCATTTACTGGTTCAAGGGAGGTTGGACTCAGGCTAATAGAACTGGCAGGTAAGACATTGCATGGTCAGAGGAGCGTTAAAAGGGTTATTGCAGAGATGGGTGGCAAGAATGCAATAATTATAGATGAAACAGCAGACCTTGATGACGCGGTTAAAGGTGTACTGGAATCGGCCTTTGGTTTTCAGGGTCAGAAGTGCTCCGCATGTTCGAGGGTAATTGTGCTGGAGGATATATATAAAGAATTCTGTGAAAGGTTTGAGGAGGCAGTGAGGAGTATTAAAATAGGACCACCTGAGGACCCAGAGAATTTTATGGGGCCTGTTATTGATGATAAGGCCATGGAAAAGATCCAGGGATATATAGAGTCAGGAGAAAAGGAAGGAATGCCACTTCTCGTTCGTAAGGTTAATGAAGATGGATATTATATTGGTCCTGCAATATTTGAGATTTCAGATATTAATTCAACAATTGCCCGGGAAGAGGTATTTGGGCCTGTTGTGATTATTCTAAAGGCGGAGGATATCGAAAGTGCATTAAAAATAGCAAATTCAACATGTTATGCATTGACAGGAGGCATATATTCAAGGAGTCCTGCAAATATTAAGAGGGCACGGATGAATTTCAGGGTTGGGAATCTATACATAAACCGTAAGATTACAGGAGCGCTGGTGGAAAGGCAGCCATTCGGAGGGTTTGGGATGTCAGGGGTGGGGTCAAAGGCAGGAGGACCGGACTATCTTCTTCAATTTATGAATCCGGTCTGCATAAGTGAAAACACATTAAGGAAAGGATTTGCACCAAATATATAACACATTGTTATGCAGGAAGGACATTGTAAGGCTTTCAGCTTGACCAATGCCTGACTAAAAACATATGATAAATCAAGAAGATACAATCAGTGCGATAGTAACCCCTTCTGGCATCGGAGGGATTAGTGTTATCAGATTAAGTGGAAAAGAGGCTATTAGTATAGCATCCAAGGTTTTCCATAAAAAATCAGGTAAATCCCTAACAGATGTTGAGTCCCATACCATCCATTACGGTTATATCACAGACCCTGTATCAGGAAAAAAATTAGATGAAGTCCTGGTCAGTGTCATGAAGGCCCCCCGCAGTTTTACATGCGAGGATGTTATTGAAGTAAGTTGTCATGGAGGACCCCTAATCACTACAACGATACTTGAGACTTTTTTAAGAGCAGGTGCAAGACTGGCAGAACCAGGAGAGTTTACCAAAAGGGCCTTTCTGAATGGAAGGATTGATCTTGCCCAGGCTGAGGCTGTTATTGAAATAATAAGGGCCAAAACAGAGGAAGGCCTTAGATGTGCCCTATGGCAGCTTGAGGGTAAATTATCTAATGATATCAATAAGATACAAGAAGATATCTCCACTGCCCTTTCCCATATAGAGGCATATATTGACTTCCCTGAAGAGGATGCAGGGGTGGTTATGACTGATATAGAAGAACGTGTTAAATCAGCATTAGAGGGTGTTGATAGGCTTCTTGAGGGATACTTCAGATGGAGACCGCTCAGAGAGGGGATTTTGACTGCTATCATAGGCCGTACCAATGTGGGGAAGTCAAGCCTGCTCAATGTCCTGACAGGAGAAGAACGGGCCATTGTAACGCCTCACCCGGGAACCACCAGAGACATAATAGAGAGTATGATAAATATATCAGGGTTAAGCCTTCGATTATTAGACACAGCAGGCCTGAGAATGACAGAAGATCTTGCTGAAGAGGAAGGGATTAAAAGGATGTACAGGGCGGCAGAAATGGCTGAACTTGTTCTCATTGTACTCGATGGGAGCGAAGCCCTGAAAACTGAGGATATTGATATACTTACACATACCAAAAACAAGAAGAGAGTCATAGTTATCAATAAGATTGACCTGGATAATCAAAAGGAAAAAGAATTGGATGCAGGTTATAGTCCTATAGTTTATACTTCAGTTGTTAAGGGAGAAGGGATTGAAGAGTTAAAGAATGTTATCAGGCAGACAATCCTGGGAAAAGTGACGGGATTGGATGAAGGGGCGGTTGTAAATAATATCCGTCATAAGACAGCCCTTGAAAATGCAGGGAAAGAGCTTGAGTCCTTTATTGAATCTGTCAGGCAGGAACTTCCTTTAGAGATTCAGGCGCTGCACCTTCGCAGCAGTATGAACTTCCTGGGAGAGATAACCGGAGTTGTCACCACAGAGGATATCCTTGACAGGATATTCAATGAATTCTGTATCGGGAAGTAGAGAAGAAGGAAATGTTCCACGTGGAACATTTGTTATAACTTATTGAAAATACATAGAGAACTCATTCCCTGCAGCTTGTTGCATGGAGGTGAAATTAACCACAAAGACACAGAGAACACAGAGATAATAATTATTTCCCCTTTGTGACCTCTGTGCCTCTGTGGTTCAAAAAAGGGATTTTCGAGTGAAATATTATGTCTAATGGATCATACGATGTTATCGTTGTAGGCGCAGGTCATGCAGGATGTGAGGCTGCACTTGCATCTGCAAGATTGGGGTGCAGAACGCTGATAATCACCATGAATATTGATAATATTGCCATGATGTCCTGCAACCCTGCAGTTGGAGGGATAGCCAAAGGTCATCTTGTGCGTGAAATAGACGCACTTGGCGGTGAAATGGCCCGGGTTACAGACATGACCGGGATACAGTTCCGTATGCTCAATACCAGCAAGGGACCTGCTGTACGGGCATTAAGGGCCCAGGTGGACAGGAATGATTACAAACGTGCCATGCGCATGATCCTTGAATCTACAGATCACCTTGATATTATTCAGGGAATGGTAGAAAGGCTGATAATCTCAAGTGATGGGGTTCAGGGAGTGGAGACCAGCCTTGGGTTAAAATATGCGGCAAAGGCAGTCATCCTGACTACGGGTACATTTTTAAAAGGGCTTATTCATATAGGTATGACGAATTATCCTGCAGGCAGGGCAGGGGAATTTCCTGCAAACGGGCTTTCAGAAGACCTTATAAGACATGGGTTTACAATTGGGAGGCTTAAGACCGGGACCCCTCCAAGGCTGGATGCAAGGAGTATTGATTTCAATGTAATGTCAAGGCAGGACGGAGATGAACCGCCGCAGCCATTCTCATTTCTTACAGAAAAGATTGAAAGAAGACAGGTCCCCTGTTATCTGACATATACATCCTCCATAACCCATGAAATAATAAGGAAAAATCTTGACAGGTCCCCTTTGTATGGAGGAGTTATCAAGGGGATTGGCCCACGATATTGTCCCTCAATTGAGGACAAGGTCATGAAGTTTTCTCATAAAGAAAAGCATCAGGTCTTCCTTGAACCTGAAGGATACGAAACAATAGAGGTATATGCTAACGGTATCTCTACAAGCCTGCCGGCAGATGTGCAGCTTGAGATTGTAAGGTCAATAAAGGGGCTTGAAGAGGCCAATATTCTCCGGCCTGGATATGCAATAGAGTATGATTTTGTGCCACCCACTCAGCTAAAGCCAACACTGGAGACAAAACTCATCGAAGGGCTTTATAATGCAGGGCAGATAAACGGCACATCAGGATATGAGGAGGCTGCTGCACAGGGACTGATTGCCGGGATTAATGCAGCATTAAAAATCCAGGGAAGAGAGCCAATAATCATTGATAGATCAGAGGGCTATATAGGTGTTCTCATAGATGACCTTATTACAAAAGGCACTCAGGAACCGTACAGGATGTTTACATCACGGGCAGAGCACAGGCTGCTCCTGAGGCATGACAATGCGGATTTAAGACTTACAGAAAAGGGGTATAATATAGGCCTGATTTCCCATGAACGGTATGAGATGTTTAAAGAAAAGAGAGATGCAATTGAAAAGGAAAAAACACGCCTGAAATCATTCAGGGTTAACAGCTCTGGATTATATAATAAACAGTCTGGTAATATTAACACAAATGAAACCCTCCTGCCCCCCTCCTACCTCCCCCCCCACGAGGGGGAGGGTGAACAGAAGGTATTTTCAGGTGAAACATTCATGTTGCACGGAAACACAAAGGCCAATGAAAATCCTTCCTCACCCCCCTTTAATAAAGGGGGGAAGGGGGGATTGTCAGGTGGTATATTGCCTGATACCACATTAGCCCGGCTGCTCCAGAGGCCGGGAGTTTATTATTCAGATATTGAAAACATATCACCGCCGGAAACACCACTTTCCAGCGAAATAAAGAAAGGAGTGGAAATAGAGATAAAATATGATGGTTACATAAGGCGGCAATACCAGTTGGTAGAAAGATTCAGGCATCTGGAAAATAAACCTATACCAGATGACTTTGATTATTTGAATATCCCGGGACTTTCACGGGAAGCAGAAGAAAAACTCAGGTCAGTAAGGCCCGTATCCCTGGGACAGGCCTCCCGCATACCGGGCATAACACCTGCGGCAATATCTATATTAGCGATTGCAATCATGAAACAGGCAAAGAGCAACCCCCAACAAACAACAAAATTATTATAACTCCTTATTATAAAAGGGTTTTTCAATATTGTTCCACGTGGAACAATTAACCTTAAATGTGGTCAGTGTGCGATTATTTTCCTGATTAACCATGTTGCTCAATGTTTATACCTGGGTATTACTTATTACTTCCATTCATGTTAATATTATGATAAAATTTGTTAGTTACCTTATTAATGTTTGTAACCTATTGATTTTATGGGAAAAATCATCTCTATAACAAATCAGAAGGGTGGAGTTGGAAAGACCACAACTGCCATCAATATTGCTGCATCTCTGGCAGTAGCAGAGAAGAGTGTGCTCCTCGTTGATTTAGACCCGCAGGGGAATGCAACAAGCGGCTGTGGTGTAGACATAAAGGCTCTAAATACGTCCATATATGATGCATTTACTGGTAATAGGAATATAAGAGATTTAGTCCTGTCAACAGAGCTTAAGCATTTTAAACTTGTTCCTGCGAATATTGACCTGATTGGTGCTGAAATAGAGCTAATAGACCATGAATACAGGGAACATGTACTCCATAAAGCCATTGGCAAGTTAAGGGAAGATTTTGATTTTATAATACTGGATTGTCCTCCCTCCCTCGGTCTCCTTACTATTAATGCACTGACAGCAGCAGACTCAGTCATAATACCTGTCCAGTGTGAGTATTTTGCTATGGAGGGATTGAGCCAGATACTGAAGACTATAGACCTTGTTCAAAACTCTCTTAATAAAGACCTGTTTATTGAGGGCATACTTCTGACCATGTTTGACAGCAGGAATAATCTTTCCCACCAGGTTGCAGATGAGATCAGGGGGCATTTTAAAGAGATAGTATTTAACTCTGTTATCCCCCGGAATGTTTCCCTTGGTGAGGCGCCGAGCCATGGCAAGCCAATAATACTATATAATATTAACTCAAGGGGTGCACAGTCCTATCTGGAACTGGCACTGGAGGTAGTAAAAAATGACAAAAAAGGCACTCGGTAGGGGACTCGGAACACTGATTCCAGGTGCAGGTGGTAACGCAACTATCGAGAAAAGAGCGGGAGTAACAGAGCTGGAAACCGCAAGGATAGTCCCCAACAGATTTCAACCACGGCATGAATTCGATGATAAGGGTCTTGAGGAGCTTGCAGATTCAATAAGGGTCAATGGTATTATCCAGCCGGTGATTGTCAGACGTCTTGACAACGGAATATTTGAGCTAATAGCAGGAGAGAGACGCTGGCGGGCTGCTCAATTGGTCGGGTTAAAAAAGATACCGGTTGTTGTCAAAGAGACCACAGATGAAAAATCATTAGAGATAGCCCTAATAGAGAACCTCCAGCGCGAAGACCTTAATCCAATTGAGTCAGCACAGGGATATCAGAGACTTTTAAAGGATTTCAGACTTTCCCAGGAAGAGATTGCAAAGAGGGTCGGGAAAGAACGTTCTACAGTAGCAAACTATTTAAGGCTGCTGACACTTCCTGAAAAGATAAGAGGTTATCTCTCAAAGGGGGCCCTCACCCCCGGACATGCTAAGGCAATACTATCAATAACAAACAGAGATGAGCAGACCAGGTTTGCTGATTATATTGTAAACAAAGGTGCATCTGTGAGGGAGGCAGAGACATCGTCAAAGAGCTGGGGAATCCATAAAAAGAAAAAGCGGGTGACTGAAAGAAGGGATCCAACCTTAAAGGATGTAGAGGAAAGGTTACAGCGTGTATTCGGGACTAAGGTAAGGATATACCCGGGGAAAAAGGGTGGGAAGCTAATTCTGGAATATTATTCAGTGGATGATTTAAACAGGATTCTGGATATTGTTAATAGATAATGAAAAACCTGACTCTGTCAGACAAGATGCTTGACCTATAAATCATTTAATCATTGTGTGGATGGTTATGTTGATGACAAGTATTTAAATAGAATCTATATAAAGTTGCGCTTTCTACAGGTCAGGCTTCCAGCCTGACAATAATCATTATGAACAGGATTTACAGATGACACGGAAAAAGGTTGTAGTTGGTATGAGTGGTGGTATAGATAGTTCTGTTGCTGCCAT
>MHER01000159.1 GCA_001805205.1 Nitrospirae bacterium RIFCSPLOW2_12_42_9
TAGGGGATGGTGCAGGTATTACGAGGGGATTGATCCAGGCATCTGTTTCAGGTGTAGTGGCTGCGAGGGAAATATTGCAGCGGATATAATTATATCACTCGCAGATTTTTTCCAACCTTCCTGAATTTATCCAGAACAAAATCAAGGTCACTTCTTTCATGGGCTGCTGACAGTTGCACCCTGATCCTGGCCTTTCCTTCGGGTACAACCGGGTAACTGAACCCAACGACGTACACTCCTTCATTAAATATTGCTGCTGCCATATCAACAGCCAGCGTAGCCTTACCGAGCATTACCGGGACAATGGGGTGTATACCTTCTCTTATATTAAATCCCATACCCGATATCTCTTTTCTAAAGTATGCTGTATTTTCCATCAACCTATGACGGAGTTCCTGTGACCCTTCCAGAATATTCATCACCTTGATTGCCGTAGATACGATCACCGGCGGGAGGGAGTTTGAAAAAAGGTATGGTCGCGATCGCTGCCTTAGCATGGTAATAATCTCACTATAGCTGGATGTAAAGCCACCGGCAGCTCCGCCCATTGCTTTACCAATCGTACTCGTTACGATATCAACCTTTCCCATCACACCGCAATATTCAATCGAACCCCTTCCTGAAGGGCCAAAAAACCCTGTAGCGTGTGAATCGTCAACCATAACGAGGGAATCATACTTTTCTGCCAATAAACATATTTCCGTTAAGGGTGCAACATCTCCATCCATAGAGAATACGCCGTCAGTAGCTATAATCCTGAATCTTGCAGTACCTGTCTCTTTTAATTTTTCCTCAAGGTCATTCATATCCATGTGTCTGAACCTGAATCTCCTGGCCTTGCAAAGCCTGATGCCATCAATAATAGATGCATGGTTTAACTCATCACTCAGGATGGCATCCTCTTCACTGAACAATGTCTCAAAGAGTCCTGTATTTGCATCAAAGCAGGAGGTGTAAAGAAGGGTATCCTCTATGCTCAGAAATGAAGATAATCTTTTTTCGAGTTCTTTATGTATATCCTGTGTCCCGCATATAAATCTGACCGATGACATACCATAGCCCCATTTTTCAAGCCCGACCTTTGCTGCTGCAATAACAGACGGGTGATTGGAGAGGCCAAGGTAGTTATTGGCGCACATATTGATAACCTTTTTCCCCTGTACATTTATGGAGACCCCTTGTGGTGAAGATAATAGTCGCTCTTCCTTGTATAGATCTTTCTCTTTTATTATCCTGAATTCTTCCTGCAGATATGATTTTAAATTTGAATACATTCCAATTGTTAACAGGCCAGCATTTATCGTCAGGCTGGAAGCCTGACCTATTAATTGTTCCCGAATTACAACATCAGCACTACCTTTATCGCCTTCTTCGGTCTCTCCATCAACAGTGCAAATCCCTTTTCAAATTCATCAAAGGGTAGTTTGTGGGTGATAACATGTGATATGTCAAGCCTGCCTGATTTCAAAAGATTATGCATCCTGTACCATGTGTCAAACAGGATACGGCCATTAATACCATATAGGGTGATACCCTTGAATATAATCCGGTTAGTAATATCTATAGACACGGGCTGTGGAAACAGGCCAAAGGCCGAGAGCCTTCCACCTTTTCTCAGGAGACTTAACCCCTGCTCAAGCCCTTTTTCACTTCCTGACATCTCAAGGACAACATCCACGCCAACCCCGCCGGTTATATTCATTATAGTGGATATCAGGCCTTCTTCATCTCCATGGAAGGTTGCATCAGCACCCATCACCTTTGCTGCATCCATCCTTGATGCGTGGTGTCCTATGAGCCCGATCCAGCCTGCACCTGATACACGTGCAATACCTGCTGAAAACAAACCAATAGGACCATCTCCTATAATAATAACCGATTTACCTGTTACCGGTTCAACAAGCGTACAGTACACAGCATTACCAAGGGGGTCCTGGACAGATGCAATTTCCGGCGGCAGGCTATCGTCATTTTTCCATACAACCTTCGATGGTACAGCAACATACTCTGCGAAACAACCATCCCTGTCAATGCCCATTATCTTAAGATTACTGCATACATGCTGCTGACCTATCCTGCACTGGAGACATTCACCGCATACGATATGGCTGTCCGAAGATACATAATCTCCAACAGAAAACCCGCTCACCCCTTGTCCTATATCTGCTATTCTGCCTGAAAACTCATGACCTGTAATAGTGGGGAAGTGTTTAATCCTCTCCTGCGCCCATCTGTTCCATTTGTATATATGCAGGTCAGTACCGCAGATAGAGGCTGCTAATACCTTTGTAAGGACTTCATCGTGTTTTATTGATGGAATATTGACTTGTGAAATTTCAAGACCTGGATGTGGCCCCTTCTTTAAAATGGCCCGCATCTTTTCGGACAATGCAGATCTCCCCTTATTATAATTGGCTGAAAACCTCTTTTATAAACCTTTTAACTTCGGATGGTGTAAAGGGTTTTTCTAAATATCTGCAGTCGGTCTCTTTGAGAAAATTTCCTGTATCAGTACTTATAACATCCCCTGTTGTAAATACCACCCTGTTTTTAAGGTCTGGTCTTATGTCAGCCAGTATATAATAGAAATCCTTGCCATCCAACTGCGGCATCCTTATATCAGTAATAATAAGGTCAAAATCATTTGACATAATCTTTTCTACTGCAAATCTGGCGTCTGAGATTATTTCAGCCTCATAGCCCATCTCTGAGATGATGGATTTTAAAAGATCGAGGATATCCCCTTCATCATCTACTACAAGTATCCTCTTCTTTTTTCCCCCATTGAATACTTTTCCTTCGGACTCTGTCTTTATGACTTCGTCTTTTATTATTGCCTTCTGTTCAACTACCGGAAGTTCAATAAAGAATGTAGACCCTTCTTCAGGCCTGCTGATAGCATATATTTCCCCCCCATGTTCCTTAATAATTCCATATGAAACACTCAACCCGAGACCCGTCCCCTTTCCTATATCCCTTGTAGTATAAAAAGGTTCAAATATCTTTTTCAGATTTGCCTCGGGTATACCTATCCCTGTATCTGAAAAGGAGACTTTCATTATTCCGTTACTGTGTTTAGACATTACAGTTATTTTTCCATTACGCTTATTTTCTAATATAGCATGGTGGGCATTATTTATGATATTTAAAAAAACCTGTTGTATCATATAAGGATCAATCATTGTGTATGGCATCTTATCTCCCAGGTCCATTTCAACTTCAATATTATCCACGGTCAACTGGTAGGACTTGAGCTCAACAGTATGTTTGATAATTTCATTAATATTGCAGAACTGTTTTTCAATCTTGTGCTGCCTTGCAAAGCTGAGGAGATTTTCGATAATCTTTTTACATCTCATTGCAGCGTTATTTATCTTACCAAGCTGTGTTTTAAGTTCTTCATCCTTTGTTGTCTCATATATAAGCTCACAGTATCCTATTACCCCTGTAAGCGGGTTATTCAATTCATGTGCAACTCCTGAAAGTATCTCACCGAGTGATGAGAGTTTTTCTGCCTGTATGAGCTGCTCCCTTAACATAGACTCAACTGTTATATCCCTGATATACTCTATCCTGTTTATCAAATTTCCCTTGGCATCAGTTACAGGGAACACATATCTTTCCAGGGTCTTGTTATCGGGGGTAATAACACGATCACGCCGCGGCATAGTTATATCAGTCCCTTTACTTATATCACATTCATTGATTATATCTTTACAACCATAAACCAGGTCATAACATTTTTTCCCTATTACATCCTTTTCCTTCATATCATAGGCCTCGAGGAAAGACCTGTTAACCTCAAGAATAGTACACGAGGGGTCAAGGAGGAAGATATAGTCCCGTATACCATCATAAATAAGTTTTAGTTTATCCCGCATCCCCCTTAGCTCTGATTCCTCTTCTACTATCTTCATATTTGCATCAAACAGCTCATTAGTCTTTTTCTCAAGTTCCTCATTTAAGATCGTGAGCTCTTCATTTGCAGACTGTAACTCCTCCTGCTGTGACTGCGCCTCTTCCAGCGAGACCTCCAGCTCCTGATTCGTTGCCTGCATCTTTTCATTAAGGGTGGACAGCTCTTTTGATTTTTTCTCTAATTCAAGGAGATAGTTTTCCCTGTCTTTATTCCTATCCTTTATATCGGAGATCATCTCATTAAAGGATCTTGCGAGTACAGATACCTCATCTTTAGTATACTTTGTTAAATGATCTGGTACGCTAACATCCATGTTGCCATTGGCAAAATCCTTTGCCCTTTTTACAAGCAGTTTGAGGGGGTTTGTAATCCTTGATGTAGCTAATAAGGCTATCATGATGGCCATGATGGTCCCGAGTATTGTGACAATCAGGATGTTTTTACGATTTTCATTATGCAGGGCTGTAAACCTCGATTCCTGAACCCCTACAAAGAGAGATCCAATTGTATTACCCTTGTTGTCTCTTATAGGATCAAAAGCCGCTATATAAGTATCCTCCATGATATTTACATCGCCCCTGAAACCCTCTCCTTTATTTAATATTGTTGTAACATCCCGGGGTAACAGGGTTCCTATAGCCCTCTTGCCACCGTGAGTGGGCATTGTTGTTGTAATAGTTACACCATTCTTTGATATGGTTACGATTGATCCTGGAATCTTCTTTGTTATAGTGTCAGGAACAAAATTGTCTTTATTTAAGATATCTCCGGTTATTATGGCTCCAATAACACTGTTCTGGTCCATAACAGGGACAACTACAGTGAGCATCAGTGCATCAGACTCTATTGTGGAGTCTGTTTTGTACTCAACTTCTGTATCTTTAGTGTTGATGGGTATTGCCACTTCATTTGCCAGGGCTTCACTCTCCTTCAGAAGTTGCTCATTAGAAATAATCTCTGTAGAGATGACAGCTTCTCCACTTATCAGGGCCTTTTCTATTAACCCATTTATATTTATAGTATCTCCTGAGTTGTCGCTGTTAAGCCTCGCAATAACCCTCCTGTCTTTGTCTACGACCATCCAGATATCAACATATGGCCTTTTACTCTTCCAGAATCGCATCATGTCCCTAAGGGAGTTTTTATCATTTCTAAGTATTGCGTTTTCTACAATTTCTGTGACCTGGAGCATCCCGAATTTCATCTGGTCTGCCCTTACATAATACTGTATCCAGGCTGCATCAAGGCTCTGTTTTGTTGTCCTTACGATCTCTTCATGTACATTTTTTGAAATAAGCCTTTCAGATACTATGGCTAAAACAATCAGAGGGAAGATTACCACTACGAGGAATGATAAGATTAATTTTGTCCTGAGTGATGTGTTTAATAATTTTTCCATTTATTTAAATCTTCTGGTATATCTTCTCCTTGCGGAAGATATCCCGGAACCTGTCACGGAATATAGATGGTACAACCTCACTCCTTCCGAGAATGATATAGCCCCCACTGTTAAGGGAATACCAGAATTTTTCAAACACCTTTTCCTGCAGGTCCTTTTCAAAATAGATAAGGAGATTCCGGCAGCATATAATGTCCATATGTGAGAGATGTATATTTGATACGATATCATGGACCCCGAATGTTACAAGATTTCTTATCTGAGGGCTGACCTGATAGTAATTTTCTGATGGTTTGAAGAACTGACCTAACTGGAAAAGATCAACATTTTTTAAAGACTCTTCACAATAAATCCCTTTTCTTGCAATATCAACAGATGCATCATCTATGTCAGTGGCGAATATCTTTACCTTTAAATCCTCTAAGGCATGCTGGGTTGAGGAACGCATGATCTTACTAAGCAGAATTGCTATTGAATATGCTTCTTCACCCCTTGCGCATCCAATGCTCCATATCCTCAAACTGTTATTCCCATCTGTTTTTGGTTTTACAATTACCTCTGGAATTACATACTGCTCGATCTGATTAAATACATCAGTATCCCGGAAGAATTCACTCACCTTTATTGTTAACTGATTAAAGAGATTATTAAATTCTAATGGCTGGACATCAAGAAATTCTATATAATCTTTACAGTGCAGTCTGTATGAGGCGAGCCTTCTTTCTATGCACCGTCTTAGACTGGACTTTCTGTAACGCCTGAAGTCCCAACTCTTCTTAACATACATCTTTTCGAGGATTATATCTAAATTATCCTCTGATAGCTCAGGCTGTGCCATCGTTATTATTCCTATGTTTTTCTTATAGGGGAAAGGTAATCTTTTATCTCTCATTGGCATAATAGCAAACTACTTTTCACTGGTCAAGGAATAAATAGGTCAAAAATTCCCAAAACAATCCGATATTAGATTTGGTTAAAGACAATGGATCGCCGAAAGTTTCCAAGAATCTCCTTATTGGGGGAGATAATTATAAAAGCAAAAGATTCCGGAGAGCAACTCCAGGGCTATGCTATTAACATAAGCAGAGGAGGAGTCGCCTTCTATTCTGAGAAGCTCTTTAATATTAATTCAGAATTATCTTTAACACTCTTTTTTAAATATGAGGATGAAGAAAGGAGAGAAGAGGTCTCATGCATTGTAAGGTGGATAAAACCGGTTGGTAATATATTTGCCATTGGAGTCCAGTTTGAAAATATCAGGAAAGAGAAACAGCCGATGATCTTCAAATACCTCGAGAATAATGAATATATAATATTTTAGTTTATTGGCAGGGTAAAACTGAATGTTGTACCTCCTCCAGAATTACTGTTCACCCAGATTTTTCCACTGTGTCCATGGATGATATGTTTTACAATGGCAAGGCCAAGACCGGTGCCACCGAGTTCCCTGCTTCTTCCTTTATCTACCCTATAGAACCTCTCAAATATCCTCAGCAGGTCCTTTTCCGGAATGCCGATCCCTGTATCTGTTACGTCCACCTGCATCAAGTTATCTAGTATCCTTACAGAAATCCTTACAGCCCCCTTGTTGGTATATTTTATGGCATTATCTATAAGATTTACTATGACCTGCTCAAGACGTACCCTGTCTCCCATGACCTTTGGAAGTTCTCTATAAGTTTCTCCGGATTCGATTATAAGTTCTATCCCCTTATCCTTAGCCTGTTTCTCAAATCCCTGTATAACATTTGTTATAAGGACTCTGATATCAAGAGGCTCAAATTTCATGGGTATCTGATGAGATTCAAGCATGGAGAGTGTTAGCAGGTCTTCTATCAGTGCAGTCATCCGGTTGGCATGCCGGTCAATGATAGTGAGAAAGTTTTTCAATACACCTTTATCCTCCAGTCCGCCATCAAGCAGTGTTTCTGCATAACCCTTTATACTTGCGAGCGGAGTTCGAAGCTCATGCGACACATTCGCAACAAAGTCCCGCTTAATTGCCTCAACCCTCTTTTCCTCAGTCACATCATGAAAAAAACCGATTACACCATTCAACCCATTCTGTGAGAAGGGTATAAGCCTTGCCTCAAGTATCTGGTTACCCTTCCCCTTGATTGTAATCTCCTTCGACTGTCTGGCCTCAGAAGAGAGGACTGTTTCTACAGTGTTCAAAAGGACAGCATCTTCTACTACCTCAGTAAAATTAATTCCTTCAAGGGGGAGGTTGACTGCAAAGGTCTCCTGGAAAAATGGGTTTGCATACAGGATGAGTCCTTTATCATTTATGATAACTACCCCCTGCTGCATCTCCTTTACAACAACCTCAAGCAACTGTTCCTTCATAAGTCTCTCATCCCTTATTATTCTTCCCTGAACCTGTAACCGAACCCCCTTACAGTTTCAATATATCCAGAGGCCTTTCCCAGCTTCTCCCTGAGTCTCGTGATATGGGTATCAACAGTCCTGTCTGTTACATAAAACTCTGATCCCCACACCCTGTCGAGTAATGTCTCCCTTGATAAAACACGGCCAATGGATTTCATCAACTCAATCAGGAGCCTGATCTCCGTAGATGTAAGCTTTACCGGCTTGCCATCTACAGTGACAGATAATTTATCTGCGTCGATATGGATGGGACCTGCATTCAGTGAATGTATCTTCTCATCAACCCCTTTTCCTCTCTTTAAAACGGCCTTAATCCTCAGTATGAGCTCCCTCGGGCTGAAGGGTTTTGTTATATAGTCATCCGCACCGAGCTCAAGACCAACGATCCTGTCCACCTCTTCACTCTTTGCAGTCAGCATAATAATGGGGATATGTCCGGTGACCTCCGATTTCCTGACAGCTTTGCATACCTCTGTCCCTTCCATGCTCGGCAGCATGATGTCCAGGACAATAAGGTCCGGCTTCTCTTTCCTTGCAAGAACAATTGCCTCAGGCCCATCCTTTGCAGTAATGACCTTGAATCCACTCTTCTCAAGGTTATACTGAAGGAGGGTGAGGATATCTATCTCATCATCAACGACCAGAATCTTCTTCAGATTACAATCTCCTTTTGCACCACAGAGGCGCAAAGATCACATTGATTACTCCTTCTGCAGTAAGTCCTCAATCTTTACACCAACCTGGGCGCCATGACCCCCAAAGACAGAGCCGGCAATACGTTTTTCATAACGTTTGAGCGCAATGTCATATGCCTTGTCAGGCAGGGAAATGTATCCCACCTCTTTAGAAAGGGCGGCGCCGTTCTTCATATAAAACTCCACGAATTTCACGACCTCGGATTTATCAGCAGATTTCCTGTTAATGTAGATAAATATAGGTCTTGCTAATGGCTGGTAAGTACCTTTTACAACATTTTCATACTCCGGGAACACAGGCCCTATCCCATTGGTATCATTTTCATCATCAACAGGTACAAGTTTCAATCTGTCCTTATTGTGATCATAGTATGCCACACCAAAGAAACCCAGGGCAAGTGCATCCGTTGCTATCCCCTGGACAAGGACATTATCATCCTCACTGGCAGTATAATCGCCCCGGCTTGCACCACCTTTGCCTACAATAGCCTCTGTGAAATAGTCAAATGTACCTGAGTCAACACCGGGTCCAAATAGGTGAATATCCTTATCAGGCCAGCCCGGACGTACCTGACTCCACTTTGTAACCTTACCATGGGCCGCTGGTTCCCATATCCTCTTTAATTCTTTTACAGTAATATAGTCAACCCAGTTATTCTTTGGATTCACCATTACTGCCAGCCCATCGTATGCTACAGGGAGCTCAATGTATTCTATACCATTCTTCTTACAGAGTTCAACCTCTGTTGGTTTTATCGGCCTTGATGCATCGCTGATATCTGTCTCACCGATGCAAAACCTCTTAAAACCGCCGCCGGTACCTGAAATCCCCACAGTCACCTTAATCTTTCCCTTTTCCAACTTCTGAAACTCCTCGGCCACTGCCTCTGTGATTGGAAATACTGTAGACGAACCGTCTATTTTGATTATTGGTGCAGCATAATTCATTGCAGATGTAAACAATACTACTAAAACTGCCATAAAACCTGTTATTAACTTTTTCATTTTTTCCTCCTTAACTTATAATATTAGAAATAAAGTTGTGCCTGAACCTGATAGACATCCTTTTTATCATCATCAGATAAATATCCACTGGCATTTTTATCATATTCCGTATGGGCCCAGTTCATACCTACCTTGAAGCTGTGACCCTTGCCATACCAGTTTACTCCAAGTGTAGTAGTCTTCTCCTCCTTATCATCACTGTTGGAGTCCTGATCAAATATCTCGTAACGTACCACAGGCTCTATATTCGGGCCTTGAACAAAATAACCGGCCTGAACATACCAGCCGTTCGGTTCTTTATCGCTCTTCGACGGATCAGTGTACTCCTCTTTCCATGTGTTATACTCAAACTGTCCTGTTATAGCATTCCAGTGACCCGAGATATCAAAACCTGTAAGGGTTCTGTCCTCTTCATAGTTGTTTCCCTTGTACTCGATCCCCTGCTGGGCTGCATAATCTGCCCCTATTGTCAGATGCTTCCCATTACCGAGGTGTGCATCGCTCTGACTCTTTTCAATCCAGCCAGGCGGAGATATCTCAACCCTTGCAATATAAAGGGTACCGGATTTATGGACTTTAACAGTTGTATCTGTCGTTGTAGATGTAGTAGTACATGATGTTAGAGTTTCACATTTTGTGTCATAGCTTGTAGTGGTTATACCACTGTGTATAGTTGAATTTGGTTCCCATCCATCTCCAATAGCAAAATTATAGGCAAATATCCCCTCTGATGCCTTCCCATGCAGTACAATATGTGACTGATAGTAATCGTCAAAGAGCTTCTTTGTAGCTTCTGTTGAGTTCGGTCTCTCTACAATAAGCTGCTTTGATGAAGATGTAAGGGATATGCGGGAGTAGGGGAGCTTTGCCTTGCCGAATCTAAGATTAAAGAGATCATCAAATTTATAATCAATATTTGCATACTGTATCTTTACTTCATTTGTGGGAGAACCGCTGCTGGAAGCGAATTTTCCATTCTTATCCGCCTCAAAGATGAGGCTGTATTTTAAATCCTGTAGCAGTTGCCCGCCGAACTCAAGGCGGATTCTTCGTATATAAATATCCGTTTCTGACTCATAGGATTTCTTGTCTTCACCGGTCGCCATGTCTCCCATATCAAACCTCGGCTGGAGACGTATCCTGGTGGTTATATCCGTATCGTCACTAATCTTTACCTTTAGCCCCTTTGTCTCTTCACCAAACATAAACTCCTGGGCATATACTGTTGCGGTTAACATCAGAAATATAATTCCCATCATCAATAATTTCCTCATTTATTTGCTCTCCTTTTTAATTGATTATTTATCTTCATGTCTCTTCTCATACTCCTGCAGTGCAAATTCCGATTCGAATATCACTGTCTCGCCATTAGGACCGAAACCTATTCCTGAAACAGGGCTCTTCCCAGGCTTGCCGGACTTTTCAAACTCCTCCTTTGCTTTTGGCGAGATAAAGACATAGATCCTTTCATCCTTTTCGATCTCATAATATGCATTGGCTTTTACCTTTCCAGGCTTAAGTTTTCCGCTATCGAGTTTGAAATACTCAACAGTGGGTTCTGCTGATACTCTGGCCTTCTGATTATTGGCACAGCCTGAAGCACCTATAAGACCTGTCATGAGAATAAAACATGCTGCTGCAGCGGCCCAATTCAGCCTTCTTATAAACCCCTTTCTCAGGGTATATGACAAAAGCATGGGGCATCGGTCATGATCTTTTGTTGTACAGTACCTGGTCATATCAGAGTAACCTGGTGACATACGTCTCGTTGATGCATGGCAGATACTCTTTTCCTTGACGGCTTCTAAATATGGACACTCCATCTTTTTCTTCACCTCCTTTTTATTATATTTATGTTGAAATTATATAGTGGTCAGATTGCAGGAATATAACGGGAATGTTAAGGTTGTGTTACACTTTGCCGGACAAGGGAAAGCAGACCCTAAGATATTATGACTGGTTCAGTAACAAGAGCAGTGGCTTGCGGAAAGGAATACAGCCATCATCTCCTATATATGATCCTTCATCGGGGTCAAATACGATCTTATTAAGACAGTGATTACTGTTGATATAAATAATTCCAGCTATTATATGGGAGCAGTTCTGTATAAATGGTGAAAGATGGATTCCATATCAACTAAATATTGATAGAAATTTTGTCCCCATCTTATTTTTTTCTTCACAACCTGAACCGTTCCCTTTTCCCTGCCAGAAACCTTGCCTTTGTAAATTTTAATTGCTTTTCAATCTCCGAGAATATTTTATTTACTTCTTCTTCTGCATATTCATACGAGCTCTTGTTTGAGCAATTTCCTAGTATCCTGATTTTCTCGAGAATCTCGTTGGTTCTTTTAGATGCTACTCTTTTAAAACGTTCATGTCTGTTTTCTTCCATCTTTCGATTTCCAGTCAACTTTTCTTTTTCTTCCCCTGTTTTATTTTTTTAATCTTTCGTAAAAATTTTAGATCCTCTAAATCCTTTATCCTGCCCGCAGCCTTCTTCATCTTTATAAGATCGTTTAGTGAAGCAAAATAGACGAAAGTGTCACCGAACTTTGCTTTTACTTTATTTTTCCACACCTGATCAAAGGTAATACCTTTTACAAACGGGTGAATATCTGTTTCAACAGCATATTGGCGAATCAATAATTTCTTCTGGATTAAGTCTTCGATCTCAACATCCGTTACATCGTATCCAAATTCTTTTAACGCTTGCAAGGCTTTTTCAGCATTTGATCTTTCAGGTCTTATAAAAATGTCTATATCCAAGGTTGCGCGTGCATACCCATGAACAGGAAAAGCAGTTGCGCCAATTACAATAAAATCAACATTATGTTCTTTTAATAATTTCAAAAGATTTTCTGTGACCATGTTTCTCCAGTAATCGTATCATCTCTTTTGTTTTTTGAAACATCATTTCAAATCTCTTACGGGTTGTAAGTGACATTTGATACTTTAATTCAAACTCTATTTCTTTCTTTTCATTATGCTTGGATAATTTCAATATTGGACACATATAATACTTGCCTTTTTATCCTTGTTATTTTTAAAATATATGAAATATTATGCTATTTAATAATAAATGTCAAGATAATAAATTAATAATACATGTAAATATTCATACTATTTACATGTACAGCCTGATTGGCATTAGGAACATTATCTTATTAACAAAGGGAATTATGGCAAAATTGACGTCCCAATTACCGCCATGCTTTTTATACTCATCCAGCATGTCTTGCGTTGGCAACAATTCGGACAGGTGCACGTATTTAATGCAGCAGATTGCGTGGTTCCTTTTGAAAATGCATAGCGAGCGCAATCCCTGCAGCTTGCTGCAGGGAGCTTCAATGTCTACCCGCTATAGGTATTCCCTGGGAAATGCAGTAAGGCTTCTATCCTCAAGACGAGATCATTCATATCAAAGGGCTTTGTGATATAATAATCTGCACCATCAGAAAGGCCCCTTGCCCTGTCCGATAGTCCTGAAAGTGCAGTCATAAGGACCACACAAAGATTTGATATAGCTACATCTTTGTTGTCTTTTATCCAGCGGCACAACTTCAAACCGTCTATCTCCGGTAACATAATATCGAGTAAAAGAAGATCAGGTTTAAACTCCCTGATTTTCATAATGGCCTCAAGACCATTAACCGCAGCACCCGTTTTGTATCCTGACCTGTTCAGGTGCCAATCTAATAAGCTCAGAAGGTCAAGGTCATCGTCTACTATCAGGATCCTTTTATTCTTCACTTATTCAAATCCTTTCTTCCAGGCATATTTTTTCGCCGTTATTAACAGGGATAAAGAAGACATAATCAGCCTCCTCCCTTCTGATATTTATCTTATGCTCTGAAGAAAGACGCTCAATAGCAAGAAATATGAGATTAAATGAGGCATCTGTAACAGATATGAGATGTGTTAGTGAAACATTCCCCTTTTTCATTACAACATCATAAACCTTGTCCGTTGTTTTTAATAAATCATCCATTTTACACCTCCTTGCTATTCTTAATGGATATTAATATAGATTTACCAATCGCCGTTGAATCATCATTGCGAGCGAAGCAATCCAGACGA
>MHER01000160.1 GCA_001805205.1 Nitrospirae bacterium RIFCSPLOW2_12_42_9
GTTTTGCCGACTTGTCCAAAAACCCAATCTGCATGAAGATCAGCACGCAGGTAATCAATAAAGACATTTGTATCAAGGATAATCTTTCCGGTTACAGGTATGGCCATTTTCTCTTATCGCCTTTTAAAACACCTTTTAACGGCTTTATTGCCTTAATAATCTGTTCTTCTTCCATCAAAAGAGAAAGAGCGCGATCAATGGCCTCCTGTTCAGTTTCAACGTTAAAATACCGCTTGGCAAAATCGATCTTTTTCTGATCCAGTTTAAGATGTTTATTTTTAATAGCTGTTGAATGCATCTTCTTTTCCTCCATTTATGTACAAATCATGTACATAATATAACATATATATATCCGGATAACAAAACTTTTCCCAGGATCGAAGAACTGAAGATAGGAAGTACACAGGGATAATAATGGATGACTGACTGAGGTCAAACATTAAGATCCCTCAATAGGCCGCTAATTGATTGCTAAGGAACTTTGCAGGCGCCCGCCAATAAATTATTTGACCACTACTGATATCCACGACCTTGATGTGTCCATCTGGGTTGCCATCTGCAGTAACATGTCCAAAAGATGTGTCATCTTATTTTTTCAGGACTCCTTATCCAGTATCTCTCTGATCTTTTTCAATAACTCGGTTGGGACAAAAGGCTTTGAGATAAAGCTATGCCCCTTCTCAAGGATTCCCTGCCTCTGAATGATTTCATCATCATATCCGCTTGTAAAAAGAACTTTAATATCAGGCCTCATTTCTCTTATTATATTATATACATCCTTTCCATTCTTTTTTGGCATTATTACATCAAGGACGAGGAGATGAATTTTATCCCGATTTTCATTGAACTTATTTATGGCATCATCCCCATCTGCTGCTAAAATGACTTTATAGCCCAATCCTTCAAGTAAGAGACTTACAAACCTTCTTACATCAGCCTCGTCCTCAGCAACAAGTATTGTCTCTGTACCATCTGAAGGTCCTGTTTCAACTATTGGTTTGGATTTGTTAATCTCAGACTTAACCACAGGCAGATATATTTTGAAATCTGTTCCTTTTCCTGATTCACTGTACAAGTTAATATAGCCGTTATGCTGTTTTATTATCCCGTAGACAATAGAAAGTCCAAGGCCGGTACCTTTTCCCACCTCTTTAGTTGTAAAGAATGGCTCAAATATCTTTTCCTTTGTAGATTCATCCATACCAATTCCAGTATCTGAAACAGTAATCAATACATAATCTCCTGGTGTGCCATAAGAGTGGGTTCTTACAAAATCATTATCAAGCCTTACAACAGTTGCTGATATAGATAAAAGCCCTCCCTCCGGCATTGCATCCCGGCTATTTGTTACAAGGTTCAAAAAGACCTGTTCCAACTGACCCCTGTCTGCTTTTATTGTGATATCTTCCACCGGCATTTGCACTTTTAGCTTAATATGTTCGCCTATGAGTTTTCTCAATAATTTTTCAACACCAGTTATGACATCGTTAATAACTACAATTTTTATATCTATTGGTTGTTTTCTGCTGAATGCCAGGAGACTCTTTGTCAGATAAGCAGCCTTTTCTGATGTAGAAAGTATTTGCTCCACATGAGATTTTAATGTCTGATCTTTTAATTTGATGTGCAGAAAGTGTCCACTTCCTAAAATAACCGTAAGGAGATTATTAATGTCATGTGCAATGCCTCCGGTAAGCTGCCCGAGGGCCTCCATCTTCTGAGAATGTCTTAGTTGAGCTTCAAGTCTTTCCTTCTCTATCTCAGCCCGCTTCTTCTGAATTACTGAACTGAGCTGAGCTGTTACTGCAGAAATAAGTTTTACCTGCTGTTCATTTTCCGGGCTAATGATATCTTTGTAATATACCAGAACAGCTAATACCTCATCACCACCTATTATGGGAACTGCAAGGCCAGTCCTTAGTCCGTTATTTATGGCGCCATCAGACCGGAGATAAATGCTCCCGTTTACACTTACATCCTTAACCCATTCAGGTTTTTTTGAAGACCATACCCGGCCTGGTAAACCAATGCCAGGCTGAAAAAGATACTTTTCACTAATTGCTTTAAATTTTTCGTATTTTTCATCTTTGAACCAGGTTTTGGTACATTCAAGGACTGTGCTGTCAGGACGCGGTACCCATGCCTCTCCATAAACCCAGCCAGTTATCTCACATATTTGTTGAAGTACAATCTCTATAGCAGAGGTAACATCATCTGCATCAGATATCGATACAATCATTGATTGTAAGAGAGATGCCTCTTCTTCTCTCAGCCTTCTCACCTCCTCCTTCTCAATAAATTCGATTGCAAAAGAGATATCATCAGAGATCCTTAAAAGGAGTCCTGTAATTTCTTCATTAAAAAAATCAGGCTTATCAGCAAAAAATGTAAAAACGCCTGCAGGAACACCTTTCATCTTCAAAGGAAAAGATGCGAAGGAACAGAGATTTATTGCCAAAACCTCATTCCGCCACGAAAGCATTCTGGGGTCATTTTCTATATCATTACAGACATCAAACCTTCCCTCATTTATTACAATGCTTGTGGGATTAAGATAATTCAGCAGGTCGCCGGTAACAAACTTTATTACACCCATAACCTTTTCTTCATCTCCATAGAAAGAGACTGGATTAATTAAGGAGGTATCGGGATCAATTAACCCGATAAATGCTGCCCTGAAAGGGCCCTCTGTACAGGCGATGCGGCAGACCTCATCAGAAAGTCCTTTAATATCCCGGACGCGAACAATAATCTCGTTTATCCTGCTTATTACAGAATAGAGCTGATTGAGGCGCAAAAGCTTCTCTTCACGAAGTTGCATCTCATGTAAAGAGGATTGAAGCCTAGAGACAAGTTCATTTATAGGGTCTTCAATGCCCTGTGAATTCATAAGACACTCCCCGATTGTCAAAATTTAACCAGCAGGATGTGATTGATGAGATTAGAAAAAATTTCTACCCTGTTACAATATTTAACATAGAATAACGCATAAATCAAGCCTTTTAATTTGTCGCAATAGCTATTTTTATAAATACCTAACTTTTAGTATAGAGGCCAAAACAAAATCTTCTTAACATTAAAGTCGTAATCTTGTAACATATAGAGTGCAGTATAAACATAATCTTATTATATTTTAAAAGGCTGCAGAGAGGGCGTAAAGGGGGAGGAATTAAATATGCAATGGTACATGAAAAGTATCATTACGGTTCAGATTATCTTTACCTGTACAATCACGTACGCTGCTCAGATTATTAAGATTGATGGCTCCTCCACTGTCTATCCAATAACCGAGGCAGTAGCAGAAGAGTTTCAGAAGATAGAAAAGGGGAAGACACGGGTTACTGTTGGTATCTCCGGTACCGGCGGAGGTTTTAAGAAATTCTGCAACGGTGAAACAGATATAAGCAATGCATCAAGGCCGATCAAACCAACCGAGGTTGAGCTGTGTAAAAAGAATAGCATAGAATACATTGAACTGCCTGTGGCCTATGATGGTATCGCACTGATGATTAATCCAAAAAATAACTGGGTTAGTCATATGACTGTAAAAGAGTTAAAAAAGATATGGGAACCGGCAGCACAGGGGAAGATAAAGAAATGGAATCAGATTCGTACAGCCTGGCATGATAAGGAGATACACCTCTTTGGAGCAGGGGTGGACTCCGGGACGTATGACTACTTTACTGAGGCCATTGTTGGCAAAGAGCATTCAAGCCGTGGTGACTTTACATCCAGTGAAGATGATAATGTCACCACGGCTTGAATGCTCTTTGCCAACAATGGCCTCAGTAAAGATTTTTATAAATACCTAACTTTTAGTATAGAGGCCAAAACAAAATCTTCTTAACATTAAAGTCGTAATCTTGTAACATATAGAGTGCAGTATAAACATAATCTTATTATATTTTAAAAGGCTGCAGAGAGGGCGTAAAGGGGGAGGAATTAAATATGCAATGGTACATGAAAAGTATCATTACGGTTCAGATTATCTTTACCTGTACAATCACGTACGCTGCTCAGATTATTAAGATTGATGGCTCCTCCACTGTCTATCCAATAACCGAGGCAGTAGCAGAAGAGTTTCAGAAGATAGAAAAGGGGAAGACACGGGTTACTGTTGGTATCTCCGGTACCGGCGGAGGTTTTAAGAAATTCTGCAACGGTGAAACAGATATAAGCAATGCATCAAGGCCGATCAAACCAACCGAGGTTGAGCTGTGTAAAAAGAATAGCATAGAATACATTGAACTGCCGGTGGCCTATGATGGTATCGCACTGATGATTAATCCAAAAAATAACTGGGTTAGTCATATGACTGTAAAAGAGTTAAAAAAGATATGGGAACCGGCAGCACAGGGGAAGATAAAGAAATGGAATCAGATTCGTACAGCCTGGCCTGATAAGGAGATACACCTCTTTGGAGCAGGGGTGGACTCCGGGACGTATGACTACTTTACTGAGGCCATTGTTGGCAAAGAGCATTCAAGCCGTGGTGACTTTACATCCAGTGAAGATGATAATGTCCTTGTGCAGGGTATTTCCACTGATGTCCTTTCCCTGGGGTTCTTTGGCATGGCATACTATGAAAACAATAAAGATAAGTTGAAGCTTGTTGGTATTGACGATGAAAACGATGCAAACGGAAAGGGCCCGATTTTTCCCACGTATGATAATATATTAAAAGGTATATACCAGCCACTCTCAAGACCAATATATATTTATTTGAGCAAAAAATCTGCAGACAAATCAGAGATAAAGAGATTTACAGAGTTCTATATGAAAAGCGGGGCTGATCTATCAAAGGAAGTGGGTTATATCGCACTGCCTGATAAGGCATATGAGCTTGCGCTAAAACGGTTTGAAAAGCGGATTACAGGTTCTGTATTTGGTGGTCAGGGTTCACAAATTGGTGTTAAGATTGAGGAGCTTTTACAGAAAGAGTAAAGCGAAAGCCTATCTATCTGATATTGAACTCTGCAGGGAAAATAGTATAGAATAATACGGAAAATGTATAAACAATATCAACGGGTAAAGGAGAGGCTGATAGAAGGGGCGCTTTTTCTGAGCGGCCTTTTTTCAATTTTTATTACCATTGGTATCATAGCAGTACTCTTTTTCGAGACATATGAGTTCTTTAAAGAGGTCTCCATATTTGAATTCCTTACTGATACACAATGGACACCATTGTTTTCTGAAAAACATTTTGGCGTACTCCCGCTCTTTGCAGGCACATTTCTTACAACAGTAATAGCAATCATAGTTGCGCTGCCCCTCGGATTGGTCAGTGCCATATTTTTAAGTGAATATGCACCGGAGAGGATACGGGTAATGATAAAACCTGTATTGGAGATACTCGCTGCCGTTCCTACTGTAGTTTATGGCTATTTTGCCCTTCTCTTTGTCACCCCCCTTCTTCAAACGATCATACCTGATATCTCAGGTTTTAATGCCTTAAGCCCGGGCATAGTTATGGGTGTAATGATAATCCCGATAGTCTCTTCCTTAAGTGAGGATGCCATGCATGCAGTTCCAATGGGTCTTAGAGAAGGGGCCTATGCCCTCGGTGCAACAAGATTGCAGGTAGCAACCCGTGTGGTTGTGCCTGCGGCATTTTCAGGCATTGCTGCATCATTCATACTTGGCATATCAAGGGCTGTAGGGGAGACCATGATCCTTGCAATTGCAGCAGGCCAGCAACCGAGATTGACCATGAACCCATTTGTACCCATTGAGACTGTAACAGCATATATTGTTCAGGTAAGCCTCGGCGATACACCAACAGGGACAATAGAATATAAGACAATATTTGCAGTCGGTATAAGCCTCTTCCTGGTAACCTTTGGATTAAATGTGGTAAGCTACTGGCTCAGAAAGAGATTCAGGGAGGTTTACGAATAATAATAAAGATGGAGAGGAAGGCTATAAATAAATGGTTTGACAGGTCCTTCTATATAATTGGCCTGATCGCTACACTCATAGGACTGGCAGTACTTTTGGCCCTTGTTTTAGATATACTTGCAGACGGGCTTGGCAGGCTTGGATGGCAGTTTTTGACAAGCTATCCA
>MHER01000161.1 GCA_001805205.1 Nitrospirae bacterium RIFCSPLOW2_12_42_9
ATAGCCCTCTGTATAGAGTAGTCTATTAAATGCTCAATCTTCTCAAGTGAATTAGCACAATACTGACAGGTTTTTATGTCCTGTATAGTCAGAAAACCACATGATGAACATTTAAGACCGGAGGCATTGAATCCTTCCAGATAGATTAAGTGGTGTATATTCCCTGACTGAATCTGTGTGAGGACATCTGCTAATCCTATAGCGGCTGACCCGTTTTTACTTGCCCTTGTTACCAGTTCATCAACGAGCCTCTCTTCAATGGCCTTTTCGCTGCCCCTGATTATCTCCCTGGATTTTTCCAATATCTCATCATTACCTGCATGCATATCTGCTGTAAAAGTACCTGCTATCTTTGATGCAATAGGCTGGGGGAGTATTTTATTAAAAAGGATTACAGATTCTTCAGAACCGCCAACTATGAGATGGGTTACTTCGCCTGCCTTTAATATCTCTTCCATGTGTTTAACAACATCCTTAAGGTGGAAATGTACATGAACTTCAATATGTCTCCTGAACCTGTTTTCATCCCTCCCATACCATCCACCTTTCTTATGTTTGCGGGGGACATCAGGTGTAAAAAGTTCTGTGTATTCAGATATCTCACTGAGCTGGATGCTGAATAACCTTGCATGTTCCCTGTCTACCAGGGCCACAGCATAACTGTGATATTGTTCCAGTATGCTTGCGAGGGGTTTCAGATATGGAGTCTTATCGATCACAACCTGATTTTTAAGTGGAACAGAAAGGTGGAATACATCCCAGAGGTCGGGTTCAGATGAGCTTATTATTGCAACCGCCTTTTTAAACTCTGTCTTTCCGCTCTTTATATATGTTTCTATCTTTTTTATATCCTCCTTGACTGATTTCTGATCTGAACTGCTCAGTCTGTCAAATTCTGACTTGGAGAGGTTTCTGAAGTTGATGAAATATTCTCCTTTAGGGTTAGTGACAGGATTGACATTCAGGAAGACACTTGTATATAACTTTCCTTCCTCCCTGATACTATTGAGCCGTGTTAAGTCTTCTCTGGTGAACATTGTGATATTCCTCCTCTGTTTTAGTTTTGTGGATTGATTTGCCTTATTATATCATTTTTATAAATTCGTCTTCAGTAATAATCTTTACCCCGAGTTCCTTTGCCTTTTGGGCCTTTGACCCCGGGTCTTTCCCTGCAACAACAAAATCTGTATTTTCACTAACACTTGAAGATACATGTCCGCCCAGGGATTCAACCTTCTCTTTTGCCTTATCGCGTGTAAAAGAGTGTAATGTGCCGGTAAATACAAAGACCCTGCCTGTTAATATCCCCTTTTCTTTTACCCTTTGAAGAGGAGGGAATTTGACTCCGGCACCTTTCAGTCTCTCAATTTCTTTTAGATTATTCTTTTCGCCAAAAAACCTGATTACGCTTTGTGCGATTTCAGGGCCTATAGTTTCTATCTTCATGAGGTCATCTTCCCCGGCTGAAATCAGATCTTCTATTGATGCAAATTCTGAAACAAGGAGTTTGGCTGTCTGTTCACCTACATGCCTGATACCGAGTGCATAAATAATCCTATAAAGCTCCTTCTCTTTGCTCCATTCAATGGCATCAATGATGTTCTGTGAAGATTTGTCTGCCATTCTCTCAAGCGCTGAAAGCTGATCTTTTGTAAGATAATATATATCCGAGATATTTTTTACAAGTCCTTTGTCAACTAACTGCTCTGTTAGTTTTTCTCCAAGTCCTTCAATATCCATTGCTCTTCGCGATGCGAAATGCCGTACACGCTCTTTTAATTGGGCAGGACAGTTGATTCCTGTACACCTGTAATAGACATCTTCTTTCAATACATCTGAGCCGCATACAGGGCATTCATCCGGAAGTTTATACGGGGTTTCCTTACCACTCCTTTTTGAAATTATTACCTTTACGACCTCTGGTATTACATCCCCTGCCCGTTGTACCAGCACCCAATCGCCTGCACGTACATCCTTTCTGTTTATTTCATCCTGGTTGTGCAGGGTAGACCTGCTTACTGTTACACCACCAATCTTAACCGGTTCCATGATTGCAACAGGTGTGAGTATACCGGTACGGCCAACCTGGGCCTCAATCTTTAATATCCGTGTTGTAGCCTGTCTTGGTTCGAATTTATATGCAACCGCCCATCTGGGGCTCCTTGCGACTGTGCCGAGCCTACCCTGGAGATCAAGGTTATTGACCTTTATAACCACGCCATCTATTTCAAACCCAAGTGAGTCTCTCCTGTTCCCAATCTCCCTGTAATATTCAATGGCCTCTCTGATACCATTGCATGGTTTATTCAAAGGGTTTGTCTTAAGACCCCATCTCTTAAGGGTATTTAATATCTCCCACTGGGTCTCAAAACTGCGGCCGGCGATCTCACCAATTCCATAGAAGAATATGTCAAGGGGCCGTTTTGCAGTAATACCAGGATCAAGCTGACGTAAAGAACCGGCAGCAGCATTCCTGGGGTTCGCAAAGAGGGGTTCACCGCTCTCTTCTCTGTGTCTGTTCAGGTCCCTGAAGTCCTGTAATCTTATGAAAACCTCTCCACGCACCTCTAACCTTGCAGGCCTGGCCTCATATTTTTTTATCAGGTTAAGAGGCAGTGTCCGTATGGTCTTGATATTTAATGTAACATCCTCACCGGTGAAACCGTCTCCTCTTGTAGATCCAACTTTCAGTCGTCCTTCTTCATAAACAACCTCGACTGCAAGTCCATCTAATTTTGGTTCGGCCACATATTCAACATATTCGTTTTCAGATAGATGAAGAAATCTTTTTATGCGTTTGTCAAACTCCATTGTCTCTTCTTCTGTCTCTGTATTTGAGAGACTCAACATCGGTATTGTATGGGTAACAGATGCAAATTCCTCCAATGGAGGGGCCCCGACCCTTTGAGTCGGGGAGTACGGAGTTATAAGGTCCGGGCGTTCATTCTCCAGCCTTATAAGTTCTTGCATGAGCCTGTCATACTCTGCATCAGATATCTCAGGGGAGTCCAGGACATAATACAGGTAGTTATGATAATCTATCTCTTCTCTCAGTTCATTTATCCGTTTCTCTACACCCTTTTTATCCATAGGGAAACTCCAGCCATTATATAACACACCTGGTAAAATTAGTAAAATAGGGATGCTATTAACTGTATTGTATTTCTACCGTGAAAGTGGTAACATCGAAAATTAAAAAAACAAAGTAATGACTCCCCATTTTTCTATAAAGAAACCGAACCAGCTTATTGTATTTACCCTTGATGATCAGAGGCTTGCATTATCTATTTCTTCTGTGAACAGAGTCATAAGGGTAGTCGGGATAACTCCATTACCAAAAGGGCCTGATATTGTTATTGGTATTATTAATATGCAGGGGAATATAATTCCGGTTGTGAATATCAGAAAGAGATTTTGCCTGCCTGAGAGGGATATTAACCTGAATGATCAAATAATTATTACACATACATCAAAGAGGACTATAGGGATTGTAGTTAATTCAGTTATTGGTTTGATTGAATCTGCTGAAGAGAAGATAGTTACATCTGAGGCTATTGTCCCTGGTATTGATTATGTGGAAGGAGTGGTTAAACTTGAAGATGGTCTGCTCATTATACATGATATCGAAAAGTTTTTGTCTATTGAAGAAGAAGTCGCTATAGATAATGCCGTAAAAGAAATTAATTAAATGACAACCATTTCGTCTCATCATCTATCCCGGCTTAGTGAATTTGTTGCATCAGTGATGGGGCTTAATTTCCCTGAGGACCGGTGGTCTGATCTTGAGCGTGGAATTACCTCTGCTGCCCGTGAATTTGGTTTTTCGGATACAATGGTGTTTATTAATCACCTCATATCATCGCCATTAACCAGGGATAGGGTAGAAACCTTAGCAAGTTATCTTACAGTTGGTGAGACATATTTCTTCAGGGATAAGGAAACATTTAATGTATTAGAGGGGCAAATCCTCCCTGAATTAATCAGCCTGAAAGGGAATGAGGGTAAATGTCTGAGGATCTGGAGCGCCGGTTGCAGCACAGGAGAGGAACCATATTCAATAGCAATCTTAATAAACAGATTGATCTTTGATTTAAAGGAATGGAATATCACCATACTTGCCACAGACATCAATCCGTGTTTTATAAAAAAGGCGTTGACAGGGGTTTATACCGGGTGGTCATTTCGTGATACACCAACGTGGGTTAAAGAGGGCTATTTTAAAAAGACAAAAGAAGGGTACTATGAAATCCTGCCCAAAATTAAGAAGATGGTCACCTTTAGTTATCTGAATCTTGCAGAAGATGTTTATCCATCACTTTTGAATAACACCAATGGAATGGACCTGATATTCTCCCGAAATGTCCTCATGTATTTTTCTCCGGACAGTACAAAAAAGGCTGTCAAGGGTTTCTTTAACTCCCTTGTGGCTGATGGCATACTCATGGTCAGTCCTGCTGAGGTTATGACAATACGTTCTGCACAATTTGTTCCGGTAAACTTTCCGGGTGTGACATTATACAGGAAAAACGCAGTGAAAAAAGATATAAATGGTATCAGAAAAAAAGTCAGGGATGACAATCCCCCTCCCTCGATGGGAGGGGGTGAGGGGGAGGGTAAAATAGGGGAGGGTGAACAGAAGGTATTTTCGGATGAAATAAATAATGTGATGGCATCCATTTATAAAGAGGCTAACCTGTTGTATCAGGAAGGCCGGTATTCCGATGCCGAAGATAGGCTCACGTGGTTATTATCGCATGGCCCGGATAACCAGATGGTTTGCGCACTACTTGCCCGCACCTATGCAAATCAAGGGAGACTCGATGAGGCATTGAAATGGTGTGAAAAGTCATTATCATCTGATATACTTAACCCTGCATGTCATTATCTCCTTGCCACAGTGCTTCTGGAACAGGGGCAGATAGATGAAGCGATTAAATCGCTCAAGAAGGTTCTTTTTCTTGATAATAATTTTATTTTAGCCTATTTTGTGCTCGGCAATATTATGTTAAGCAGGAGCAGGTACAGGGTCTCCATGAAATATTTTAAAAATGCTGTTGAGCTTTTAACAACTTACATGCCTGAAGATGTACTCCCTGAGTCAGATGGTATAACTGCAGGGAGGCTGCTTGAAATAATTAAATTGATGAGTGATTAACTTTATGGATTGGGAAGAGATATACAGGCGAATTGAGAATGTCCGTCTTGCTATTGAGCAGGGTTTCCAACCGACCGGTGAGGCACTTCAGAGGATACTTGGAGAAAGGGCAAAGATACTTGCCGGAGGAGCAGAAGATAAATCAGAGAGAGGGGAATATCTTGAGGTTGCAGAATTTCTCCTGGCCCACGAAAGATATGCCATTGAGACAAGGCACATACGGGAAGTTTACTCCGTGACTGATTTAACTCCAATCCCCTGTACCCCGCCTTTTGTTTTCGGCATTATAAATGTGCGTGGAGAGATTGTTTCTGTTATAGACATAAAAAAGTTCTTTGACCTTCCGGAGAAGGGGATTACCGACCTTAACAAGGCAATAATACTTCAATCAAAGGATATAGAAATAGGAATCCTTGTTGATGCTGTCTTGGGGGTCCGTAATATCTTTATAACAGAGCTTGAGGGGAGTCTTCCGACATTGACCGGTATCCGTGAAGAATATCTCAAAGGTATAACAAAAGAGAGGCAGGTAATATTAGATGCAGAGAAATTGCTGTCAGACAGGAGGATTATTGTAGATGAGAAAGTTCAACTATAGGAGGATAAATATATGAACTGGTTTGTAAACCTTCCCACGCGTTCCAAACTCTTTATCAGTTTTGGACTTGTTATTGTTCTCTTGATTATTGCCATAGTAACAGCAAGGAGTACCATAATTAAGATAGAAAGTTCACAGAAGGATATACTAAACACAGAGTTTGCCAACAGTGTTGATCTACTGATATTGAAGGCCAACTTTGACGAGGTGCGTGTTGGACTTCTGACAATGATGTCTGTGGATAACCGGTCTGATAAAGAGAGATGGCAGCAGATTATCAAGGAAAATTCTGAAGGGATTGATAACATAATTCTTAAACTCCTCGAACGTAACAGAGGGAATTCTACTATTTTAGAAAGTATTCAGGATCTGAATAAAATTTATAAAGACTTTAAACTGACACGTGATACTGAGATAATCCCGTTTATTTTAGATGGAAAGGTTGAAGACGCAAGGAGGTTGGCTATGGGCATCCAGGCCGGGCGTTATGAAAAGATGCGGGCTATAGTCTTTGACCTCCACAATTATGCAGAGAATGAGGCAGGAAAAAATATAACCGAGTCTGAAGAGGATGTAAGAAAATCTGTAAATATATTTCTTGTTATAGGCATTATTGCCATCCTTATCGGGATCGGTGTGACCATGTTTTTAAATCAGATTATTGCAAGACCTTTAAAGGATATTTCGGACATGGCGGAGAGGATTGCCTCAGGAGACCTTACAGTAAACATAACCGCTGACAACAGGGCGGATGAGGTTGGTGTGTTGAAAGGGATATTCCGGCTGATGGTAGAGAAGATGCAGAGACAGACGCGGGATATTTCAGAGGCGATAAATGTCCTTGCCTCTTCATCTAATGAGATCGCAGCTACTACAGCCCAGCTTGCTTCCGGTACTGAGCAGACTGCTGTGGCTGTTGCAGAGACTACTACAACAGTTGAGGAGGTAAAACAGACTGTCAATCTTTCTTCCCAAAAGGCAAGACAGGTATCAGATGTCTCTCAAAATGCCGTACAGATATCCCGGAACGGCACAAGATTAGTGAATGAAACTATAGATGGAATAAACCATATAAAAGGGCAGATGGATTATATTGCAGAGACAATTGTTAAATTAAGTGAGCATGGCCAGGCCATAGGGGAGATAATAGCATCAGTTGATGATATAGCAGAACAGTCGAACCTCCTTGCTGTCAATGCTGCTATAGAGGCATCAAAGGCAGGGGAATATGGAAAGGGTTTTATAATAGTAGCGCAGGAGATAAAAAGCCTTGCAGAACAGTCAAAGCAGGCAACAAAACAGGTAAGGTCGATACTTAATGATATCCAGAGGTCCAACACTGCTGCAGTGATGGCAGCAGAGAGGGGCAGCAAGGCAGTAGAGTCCACAGTAAAACAATCTGCAAATACAGGGAATTCTATCCAGGAGCTTGCAAGCAGTATTACAGAGGCTTCTCAGGCAGTAATCCAGATAGCCGCCTCCAGCCAGCAGCAATTAGTGGGGATGGACCAGGTGGCATTAGCCATGAGCAATATCAAACAGGCTACAGCGCAGAATGCTGCCAGTACAAAACAGGTTGAGATTACAGTAAGGAATCTGCATGACCTGGGGCAGAGATTAAAAGGTATGGTTGAACATTACAAGATATAAGACCATATTATGCAAAGGATTGGTTTATGGGCAGTAAGGAAGAGGAATTTCAGAAGAGACTCCTTTCAACTTTTAAGATTGAGGCAGGGGACCATTTAAAAACTATATCTGCAGGTCTGCTTGAGATCGAGAGGATGGAATCTCCTGAGGGGCATTTAGAGACGGTTGAGACAATATTCCGGGCTTCCCATAATATGAAAGGTGCTGCCAGGGCAGTCAATATGAGGGATATCGAGGCTATCTGCCAATCGCTTGAGGATGTATTTGATATGTGGAAGCAGGAGGGTATAAACAGGTCATCAGAGGTCTTTGATCTGCTCTATCATTCCCTTGATGTTATTCGTATGCTTCTCTCTCCCCTTGATGGCAAGGAGATTACTATAGATGGGAATAAAGTCTCAAACCTTATTGAAAGGCTTTCCGGCATTAAGACAATGAGAATATACGATACCATATCGTTCACCCGCGGTGAATCTTTATTGAATAAAGAGACTATCCTGATGTCAGATGCAGATGTTGTAAGAATACCCCTTGCGAGAATAAGTTCACTTTTACTTCAGGCAGAAGAATTGTTATCTGTTAAATTGCTCTCATCTCAACATTCAGCGGACATCAGAGAAGTTGCTGACATGTTTGAAATCTTTAAGAATGAACTTAAAAAGGTCTGCAGCAAAGATGAGTCATTCAACCGGGTGGAAGGTCATATAAAGTCAATGGAAAGGAGACTTCTGACAATTAAAAAGTCAGTGCAGCAATATAGCAGGTCCCTTAATCGTATGGTTGATAATCTGCTTGACGATACCAAAATGGTTATGATGTCCCCTGTTTCAACTGTGTTAGAGGGATTTCCGTTACTGGTGCGCAATATCTCTAATGAGCAGGGTAAGGCTGTTGACCTGATAATCCAGGGCGGTGGCATTGAAGCTGACAGGCGGATTCTTGAGGGGATAAAAGATCCTCTAATCCATATTGTGAGGAACTGTATTGATCATGGTATTGAGAGGCCTGAAGATAGGATATCTCTGAAGAAGGCAGAAAAGGGGACTATTAAAATCATTGTCTCTCAGCTTGATAACAGGAAACTTGAGATACTGATTACTGATGATGGGATGGGGATAGATATTAATATGGTAAGAGCATCAGCAGTAAGTGCAGGTATTATTTCACAGGAAGAGGCAGACAGTCTCAGCGAATATGAGGCGATGTCTCTGATTTTCCATTCCGGCGTCTCTACAACACCTGTAATTACAGATATTTCAGGCAGGGGATTGGGTCTCGCGATAGTACGCGAAAAGATAGAAAAATTAAATGGCTCTATTATATTAGAGTCTCACCTCCACAGGGGTGCGTCATTCCGTATAATCCTTCCGCTGACTATCGCAACTTTCAGAGGGGTCACTGTCTGTGTCTCAGGACATATCTTTGTAATACCGCTAATAAATATTGAACAGGTCATCAGGGTTAAGAGGGATGATTTAAAGACTGTAGAAAATAAAGAGACCATCACATTAGATAACAGACCTCTCTCCTTTGTCCGGCTCTCAGGTGTATTGGAACTTACAAATATAAAGAGGAAGACAGAAGACCAGGATTTTATACCTGTCCTTATTTTGAACGGATTAGACAAGCGTATTGCATTCGGTGTTGATGAGATTATGAAGGAAGATGAATTCTTTGTTAAAGGACTTGGCAGACAACTTCTCAGGGTAAAGAATATTGAAGGGGCTGCACTATTGGGCTCTGGTAAACCTGTTCCTGTCTTAAATGTCACGGATTTGATCAGGTCTGTTCTTAAAGGCTCTTATGCGACTCCTGAGTTAATGGCCCCCGAAGAAAAAGGGGTTAAACCAGGTAAAGGGTCAATCCTTGTTGTAGAGGATTCTATTACATCGAGGATATTATTGAAGAACATCCTTGAATCAGCAGGGTACAGTGTAAAGACTGCTGTAGATGGGATTGATGCAATAACAACATTAAAGACAGGAGATTTTGATTTAATAGTATCGGATATTGAGATGCCGAGGATGGATGGTTTTGATCTTACAGCAAAGATCCGTGGAGATGAAAGGCTTGATGAACTTCCGGTTGTCCTTGTAACTGCCCTCGAGAAGAGGGAAGACCGTGAGCGCGGCATCGAGGAGGGCGCAAATGCCTATATTGTGAAGAGCAGTTTTGATCAGGGAAATCTGCTTGAAGTTATAAGAAGGTTGATTTAAGGTGCGTTATGTCTGTTAAAAGGTCAATAATTGATGTTTTAATAGTGGAGGACTCGCAGGTGGTGAGACAGCACCTGAAACATATACTTGAGGCTGACCCGCATATAAAGGTGATAGGGATGGTTGAAAACGGTGAAGATGCAGTCAGGTTTGTCAATGGGAAACGACCTGATGTGATTACCATGGATATTAATCTGCCAGAGATGAACGGTCTGGCAGCGACCCGTAAGATAATGGAAACTAATCCTGTACCTATTGTTATAGTAAGTGCGAGTTACAGTCCCCGGGATGCAGTAAAAACATTTGCGGCTATGGAGGCAGGGGCAGTTGCTGTTGTTGATAAACCTGGTGGACTGAATCATGGGCTATATGAAATTGCTGCGAGAGACCTTGTTCACACTGTCAGGCTGATGTCTGAGGTTAAGGTCATTAAACGCTGGCCAAAGACCAAAACAACTCCGGAAAAAAGGAAATTGAAGGATGTGGTTTTTGAACAGATGCCGGGCAAGGCCCGTATTATTGCAATAGGGGCATCTACAGGGGGCCCCCCTGTACTCCAGAAGGTGCTTTCAGGGATCAAAGATGAATATCCTGTTTCTGTACTGGTTGTCCAGCATATAGCAAGAGGTTTTATCGGAGGACTGGTGGAGTGGCTCAGATGTAGTATATCTATGCCGATTCATATAGCCACTGATGGCGAAACTGTACTTCCGGGACATATCTATTTTGCACCGGATAATTTTCATATGGGGATTGGAAAGGGGCGGGTAATATTATTAAGTAAATCTCCTCCTGAAAACGGGACCAGGCCGTCTGTCTCATATCTCTTTCGTTCTGCCGTAAACATAGTTGGCAAGGATATGGTCGGTGTGCTGCTGACAGGCATGGGTAAAGATGGTGCAGAGGAATTACTATTAATGAAAGAGATGGGTGCTCTCACAGTAGCTCAGGACAGGGATAGTTCTGTTGTCTACGGGATGCCGGGTGAGGCTGCAAGGCTCGGCGCTGCTTCATACATCCTGTCTCCGGATGAAATAGCCGGCCTGCTCGGGAAGATTACAAAGAAAGAGGTAAGAGAAGGACATGGATAATGAAGGATATGTCTTAATAGTTGAGGACAGCCCTACACAGGCGAGACACCTTGAATCTGTACTTAAACGACTTGGCCACCAGGTTTATATTGCCTGTAACGGAAAGGAGGCCATTACCTTAATCAATAAAGAGAGACCACTTACGGTAATAGCTGACATATTAATGCCTGAGATGGATGGTTATCAACTCTGTAAAATGATTAAATCTGACCACAGATACAGAGACGTACCTGTAGTACTTCTGACCCAACTCTCTGATCCAAAAGAAATTATAAGGGGTCTTGAATCAGGGGCAGATGACTTCATAGTAAAACCCTGCAGCGAGGATCTCATACTGACCCGCATACAGTCAATCCTCTCACTTAAACTAAGACGTGATGTATCCATAAAACAGGTCACAATTCTGGTGGTTGAAGACAGCCCTACACAGGCTGAACAGATAAGGTTTTTACTTGAAGGGCATGGTTACATGGTTATTGTTGCTGCAGATGGCAGAGAAGGGCTTGACCTTGCAAGGAGAGAAAGGCCGACTATAATAGTAAGTGATATACTTATGCCTGTAATGGGGGGTTATGAAATGGCATACGAGATCAAACATGATAAGGAGTTAAAGGATATACCTGTAATCTTTGTAACATCAATAACGGATAGCAGGGATGTGGTCAAAAAGGCCTCAGTAGTTGCTGATGGCTATTTTACAAAGCCCTTTGATGAGGCATATCTGATATCAAAGATCGAGTCACTCATCGCGGTCTCGAAGAGTGATTTTGACACTATTGATCAAAGAGGGATAGAGGTCAATTTTGCAGGTGAGCATTATGTGATTAATGCAGGCCGCAGGCAGATATTAAGTTTCTTACTTTCAACCTACGAGAATGCAGTGCAACAGAACCGTGATCTGGTATATATGCACCGTGAGCTCCGGCAACTTAATGAGCAGCTTGAGGCAAAGATTATTGAACGTACAAGTGAATTGAGGGCAAGCAAGGAAAATTTCAAGGCCATTGCTGAGAATGCGAGTGATGGCATCATAATATCAGTGTCCGGAGAAGGAAATGTTTATGCAAACAGGCGCCTTGCTGAAATAACCGGTTACAGAATTCAGGATATACTCAATATCGATATTAATGGCCTTATTTGCGATGATGGATTATCACATATAATGAAAACATTGCCTAAAATAACCGGGGGAAAGCCGCAATCCTATCAATATGAAACCTCCGTTGTTACGAGAGATAAACAGACTATTCCAGTTGAAATAGCATTATCCAGGACCATCTGGCAGAATAAGGAGGCGATTATTGTTATCATCCGGGATATCACTGAAAGGAAGAAGAGAGAAGAATATCTATTGAAGAGAGACAAACTCGAATCAGTCGGTGTCCTTGCAGGCGGCATTGCACATGACTTTAACAATCTTCTCACGGGGATCCTTGGGAATATCTCTCTTGCAAAGATCTCATTAAACCCGGAAGACAGGATTTATAAGATAATGATCGATGCAGAAAAGGCGTCTATTATGGCAAGGGATCTTACCTGGCAATTGCTCACCTTTTCCAAAGGTGGTGCACCCATCAGACAAACGGCCTCTATCAGTGAACTGATCAGGGATTCAGCGACCTTTTCAATAAGGGGGGCCAATATCAAATGTGCGTTTACTATTCCTGAGGATTTAGGCATTCCTGAGATTGATAAGGCCCAGAT
This sequence comes from Nitrospirae bacterium RIFCSPLOW2_12_42_9, assembly GCA_001805205.1. GTDB lineage: Bacteria > Nitrospirota > 9FT-COMBO-42-15 > HDB-SIOI813 > HDB-SIOI813 > HDB-SIOI813. The sequence goes on from MHER01000161.1 coordinate 12,415, forward strand.
AAGCCAGGTGATACAGAATATTATAATAAACGCGGAACAGGCTATGCCAACAGGGGGCATAATCTATATTTCGGCTGAAAATGTTACAGTAATGGCAGATGACGAACTCCCGTTAAATAATGGTAATTATGTAAAGATCACAATTAAGGATACCGGTGTTGGTATTCCGGAAGAACTGCGTACAAAGATATTTGACCCCTATTTCACGACCAAAGAGGGGGGAAGCGGCCTTGGTCTTGCTACTGCCTATTCCATAATTAAGAATCATGATGGATACATCTCAATAGAATCAGAAGTTGGTAAAGGTACATCCTTCCATATATATCTCCCTGTCTCTGAAGAAGGTATGCCGGCTGCTACAACTATAGGAGAGAAGGAGGAAGAGTTATTCCCTGGAAAGGGGAGGGTACTTGTAATGGATGACGAAGAGGTTGTAAGAGGTGTTGTGGGCGCGATCTTGAACACACTTGGTTATGAGGTTGAATTTGCAGAAGATGGATCTGAGGCAATTGAGCTATATAAACAGGCGCAGAAAAGAGGGAAGCAATTTGATGTAGTTATAATGGACCTTACTATCCCTGGAGGCATGGGAGGTGGTGAGGCCATTAAAAAATTACTCGAAATAAATCCTGATTCAAAGGTTATTGTATCAAGCGGCTACTCAGACGACGCAATAATGTCTTCCTATAAAAAATATGGCTTCAGTGCTGTAATAGCCAAACCATTCAGATTTGCAGACCTGAGCCGGGTAGTCCACCAGATAATGAGCCATTAAATCCTTTATATTGACTTGCTATTGTCCTATTTGTTAATATAAGCCCAATTAATAGCTGGTATTGTCCTCTCCTGAAACACCATGCTCGATTTTAAAGAAATATTGTAGAAATATTGTTTTAGTGGAATAGAAAGGGTTCATGATGGCAGAGTAAGGCATGCTTGAAAATCTGCACTTCACCAAATTTATATTGACGGTCACTGCGAGGGATAGCATCTCCCTGCCACCGTACAAAGGGTCTACCTTCAGGGGTGGTTTTGGAAATGCCTTCAAGCGGATTGTCTGTATCGGAAGAAACAAGGAGTGTGAAACCTGCCTCCTCAAAAGTCGCTGCATCTATGTCTACATATTTGAGACCCCGCCTCCTGAGGACACCGTCATCATGAGAAAGTACAGGACAGCGCCCCACCCGTTTGTCATTGAGCCCCCTATGAGTCCTCGCTTCACAGAGAGAAATGGGAATCCCCTCGCAGATACTAAGACGATCTTCGAACCAGGAGAGAAATTATCCTTCAGTCTTATATTGATAGGCAAGGCGATAGACTCCCTCCCCTATTTTATCTACACCTTTGAGGAACTCGGAAATTCCGGGATAGGGAAGGGGCGGGGGAGGTACTCACTCGATGGAGTCTATACAGGAAAAGACAATTCTGAATTAATCTATTCTTCCACGGATAAGAAATTAAAAGGCTCTGTTAAACCGGAAACTGTCGTAAATGACAAAATAGTTGATACCCCCTCCTTTATTAGTTCCGCCGGCAAAGTAGGGACAGACCTTAAGGTCTGTCCC
>MHER01000162.1 GCA_001805205.1 Nitrospirae bacterium RIFCSPLOW2_12_42_9
ATTGTTCCAAACTCACTGACCTTTTCCTCACTATACTTTGTATAAGTTCCATCAGCAGTTAGATGCGGAAGGATATTGGATATGGCCTTCCTCCTGAACTGCTCACTCTGATAGAGACCTTCCTTAGCCACCTTTAGAACCTCATGCTCCCTTAGACCAAGCCTGATGGCCTCATTCAGGGTTAATATATTTTCCTGTGCAGAAGTTAATACCGGGAAGCCCTGGAAAATGAATAAAAATAAAACGATGTTTAAAAATAAAAAGATTAATCTTTCTTTCATCCAATAATCCTTAAAAATATGATTGTAAGTAATTACTTACTATATATTTCTTGTATTGTCAACAATTTTTTTAAATATTTTTAAAAAGATATTTTGAAAAAGGTTGGTTTTAAAATACAGGTTATCTAACTATGTGGCTATACCTAATAAATATCATCCTTCGTCCCTAACTTTTTGTCAACTCCTTTACTATATAGTCTATAGTCTAAAATTGGGGATATCTTTTCATATACAAAAAGGCTCCCCAAATGATCAATTAAATGACCTCTTTTCATATATCCTTCTTTTTGTAAGAGCTCCAGAGAATCAGGGAGCATCCCATTAGAAATGCGATAATAATTTATTGCCTTATGTATATGGAATAACTCATTTCTGGAGTCTCTAACCTTCATGATTTCCAATATGGACATGATGTCATTTATTCCAACCATCTCCTTTATTGGTAATAATAATAAGATAAAGCTTAAAATGAATGTAAGAATAGCAAACTGAAGAACCGTTAGTAAATGTTTCTTCTCATACCCTTTACTTACAGGAACCTCTTCAACCCTGCTGGATATGGATTTTGGGGTAATTAGACCTGACATTTTAAGAGTTGCCAGTATCTTATATACATCAAATTCACCGAGTTGAATATGATCTATTATCTTCTTTACGTCTCTTTCTCCATTAATTAAGTTAAAGATTGTAAGTTCTCCAGGACTTAAAGAAGAGAATAATGCCCCGGCATCTTCTCCTTCAAATGATTGAGAAAATATTATGTCATCTGATGGTATTATGCTCTCAATATAAGGCCATTCATCAAGCATCCTCGTACATTCCATCAGAATGAAGTCAGTAGGTATCAGTATTTGTTCTTCTTTATTATGTTCTATTTCCTGACTATCAAATCTATACCATCCCTCCCTCCACCTGAGCATTAAAAATATCACATCCTTAATCTGTATGCTCAAGTACTCCTTTAAATCTTCCCTGGATATGCATCCTGAATCTATCAATATTTTACCTATACGTTCACCTGTTTTCCCCTGAATTTGTATTGCCTCGTCTATTTCTTTTTCTTTTAACTTCCCGGCCCCTATAAGCAGCCTGCCGATCTTCTCTATCTCGCCCTTTTTGTCTTCCACTACAGCATAAGAAATTTGGCCTTTATTAAAGGTAACAGTGGCTGTCATTTCTTTATTATGGATATTGAGCAGACCAGTTTTTTTCTGCAGACTAATTAATTGAAAGATGTCTGCAAGCCCGAAATCTTTTATTGAGCCTTCTAATGCCATGATTTAATTTTTAATGCGTATATTTATGAATTTAAGATGGAAAATAATTATCAAATAAGGCAGAAGAATCAGAAGTGACCATGGTATGTAATATTTCCCTGTCAGATAGTAGGCAGAATACCATGTGTCATCAATTTTCCCGAGCATTAAACCAATAACACCAATAAAAAATATCAGACTTACTATCCCGCCTAATCCAACTTTCCCTTTATATATATGCCATATACCCGGAAGAAAAAATGAGATCCTCCTGTCCAATTCTGCTACTTTATCAATAGCAGCGTCCTTTCTTCGACACTCCTTGCAGGCGGTGCCGTAAATCCTCGAACCTGTACAATTACTACAGACAATATGACCACACTCAGGGCAGTGATATGCCATTGGTGTCCTAGGTTTAAAATATGATAATATTATCAGGACAATAAATATGCTTATCCCCAGGAATGGAAATCTTTCTGCAGGGACTTTTATTATACCGCCAAGGATGTTTTCTGCCAGAATATTAGAATCGTTTGTTGAGGCTATGGAAGCATTCCAGAGATCACGTTTCCTTATGGGAAAATCTATCACCCGATACCCTCTTCCTTTAGTAGCAAGTGTCGTATAACGTCCTATATCAGAAGGATTAATCTTTTTCGCCTGTTCATATGCTGCCTCCGCATCGTTAAACATTAATTTCTCTCTGTATACCTGGCTTAGATTGAATACAGGTATTGAAGAATCTGGTAAGTCTTCCCTGGCCTTTTTGTAATATAAAATTGCATTCTCATAATCACCTGATGCGAAATAGGCATTCCCGATATTATTTAAGGACATTGTATTAATATACCCATCAGAGACTTTAATAACATTCATATAATAATTCAGTGATCCTTTGTAATCACCCTGTTTATATTTAAGGTAAGCAATACTCAATGGGAGATATTTATTTTCAGGTTCACTCTTATATTGATCTGTCAATCTTTCTATAAGACTGTTTTCTCCATATCCACGTTCAACTGCCAGTAATCCCCTGAGTGTAATATTCTCAGGTCCTGTAATGTAGATAGAGCTGTATTTTAAACTCTGGGGAAGTATCAGTATAAATATTGCAATTGATATTGCAATAATCCTTTCTTTCCTGATCAGATATAACCATGACCCGACAATCCAGAATAAGACGAATGCCCCCATACCAAATATTAAGGGGATAATGACAATTATCCCCCAGAAAACTGGCAGGAGGGATTTATTAATAAACCCTGTAGTTAATTCACGGAAAGTATGAAAAAGGATCGGCAGTGAACGTGAAAGCCAGACAGTTAGAATAGTTACAGATGTAAGAGTTAAGGCAATTAGAATTACTGTATATAACCTGCCTGCTATATTAAAGAGGGTCCAAAAATCATTTAGAGAAGCTGTTACTCCATTTAAATATTCTGATAAAGCTGCCATAATTTCAGCCTTCTTAAATAATGACTTTGACGCAAGATAATATGAAGGTGCATAAGAGGGGGATACCTCCTTAGCTTTATTACTCAGTCTAAGGGCTTCTTCCACATTACCTTTTTCGAGAACCTGATACCCTTCCCTTACAAGCAATGCTGAAACATCATCAATTCTGTCCATCCCATGATTGTATCTTTCAGAAATAATATCCTCCAACAATCTATCTGCCGACACTTTATCCCCGGTTAATATAGTAGCCCGCCTTGCATCCATGAGTTTATATATATCCTCCGGAAGCGCCGGGGCATAATCTAAGTTACCAGCAAATGCAGCACTATTGCCCATAAATAAGATAAATATCAATATAATTAACATAGTTGTCCCCTTCTTCCCGATCTTCTTCTCCTCTCCTTTAAGGAGTCTCTTTATATTATCTTTATGTCGGTAAAATATCATGACAGAAACAATTATAGAAAAGATAAAGTAATGCAGTGACCCTTCTCCTAAAATAATAATAATAATCGGTAACACTGCAAAGGATATCAAGGCGGCAAGAGATGAATATCTCCAGATGATAACACTTGCGATCCATAGTCCCAGGATAATCAGGCCAATATCTGGCCAGAGGGCTATTAAAACACCAAAACTTGTTGCAACCCCTTTTCCACCTTTAAATTTCAAATATATAGGATAGTTATGACCTACAATTGCTAAAAATCCCATTAATAGCGTCCAGTTGCCTATACCCCACCATGACTTTGCAACTACTAATGGTATAAATCCTTTAAGGGCATCCAACAGTAGTGTTATAGCCCCGCCAAATTTCCCGGCACTCCTTAAGACATTTGTAGCACCAATATTTCCACTGCCCATCTTCCTTATATCGCCAGCTCCCATAGCCTTTGCTGTAATAAGACCAAAAGGTACAGAGCCTATCAGATAACAGCCCAATACATATATTAGTCTGGGAATGTAAATATCCATCAGATACCCTTTATTTTAGTTGTGCTATGTTATTCCAGAAACGGTAAAAGTAGTCAAAGGCCGAAATAACAGATAATAGGGCCGCAGCCCACAGGCCTACTGTACCAAGGAGGTGCAGGTCTATTTGTCTACCTGCGGGATAAACTGAATAGCCGAGAATAAGAAAGGTTATAGAAAACATCTGCATTATAGTCTTATATTTACCCATTTCTTTTGCAGCAATAACAACTCCCACTGATGATGCTATTGCCCTTAATCCTGTTATTGCGAGCTCCCTGCCGATAATAATTATTGCTATCCAGGACGAAACCCTGTTGATTTCTACAAGCATTATAAGTGCTGACATTACCAGGAGTTTATCTGCAACAGGATCAAGAAATTTCCCGGATAAAGTTACCTGTCCCCATTTCCTTGCTATATAACCATCAAACCAGTCAGTAACAGAAGCAATTGCAAATATAAATGCTGCCCATTGAGACCTGCTTACCGTTGGATCCGAAAAAAAAATAATAAATAAAGGGATCAGAATAATTCGTAGAATTGAAAGGATGTTGGGGAGATTCAATTTCAACTCATTGTCTTCAGAATAAAATCTATTACTTCTCTGACTGCTCCTTCTCCGCCATTCCTTTCTGTTATCATATCTGCTATCTCCTTTACTTCATTGACTGCATCAGCAGTAGTGGCAGAGAAACCTACTTTCCGGAGCAGGGGGATATCAATAAGATCATCCCCCATAAATGCAACAGCTTCATCACTCAATTTATATTTAGCCTTTATTTCTTCATATATTTTTACTTTATCCCTGACCCCCTGGTGAACCTCTTCAATATTAAGTTCCTTAGCCCTGTATTCCACTGCCCTGGAGTATCTGCCAGAGATTATTCCAACCTCTATCCCTGAACTCTTTATTAAAAATATACCATGTCCATCTTGTATATGAAAGGATTTTAACTCATTACCATAACTATCTATAATGATCTTTCCATCTGTTAAAATTCCATCTACATCGAGCAGGAGAAATTTTATATTAATGGCCTTTTCCTTTAAATTAGCTATATTGTCAAAAGCCATACCCTTTTAGACTATCCCCTTTTTCAGGAGATCATGCAGATGTATTATACCCCCTACTGTATCGTCATCATTCTTGATAATAAGTGATGTTATAGAGTAACTCTCCATCATCTGGACAGCAGAAACCGCAAGGGCATCCGGTGATATGATTTTGGGATTCTTTGTCATTACCTCACTTGCTTTTAGATTAAAGATGTCTATCTTCATCCCTATCTCTCTCTCTAATAATCTCCTGAGGTCTCCATCTGTTATTATGCCTGTCAACTTTCTGTTACTATCTACAATAGCTGTTATGCCAAGTTTCTTTGAGGTCATCTCACAAATAACATCTTTCATATTACTGTTTTCATAGACGATGGGTATCGCTGAACCAGTGTGCATAAGGTCTTTAACACTGAGTAATAATCTTCTGCCAAGAGCCCCACCCGGGTGATAAAGGGCAAAGTCCTCTTCTCTAAATCCCCTTTTTTCAAATAAGGCCACAGCAAGGGCATCACCCATTGCAAGGGTAGCAGTAGTACTCGCAGTAGGTACAAGGTTCATCGGACATGCCTCCTCTTTGACACTGACATCCAGTACTACATCGCTGTTTCTTGATAATGTAGAGTCATTCTTACCTGTCAGGCATATAATCTTTAGGTTCTTCCTCTTGAAAATAGTGAGGAGTGCTATTATCTCATCAGTCTCCCCGCTGTTTGATATTGCAAGTATAACATCGTCCTGCATGACCATTCCAATATCACCATGTATACCTTCAGCAGGATGGAGAAAGAAGGATGGGGCACCGGTACTCGCAAATGTTGCTGAAATCTTTTTTCCGATAAGGCCTGATTTACCCATGCCTGTGACAACTATCCTCCCTGTACAGTTGTAAAGAATATCCAAAGCCTTTGTAAATCGACTATCCAAACGACTTACAAGCTCCTCTATAGCCTTTGCTTCAATAGATAGTACCCGTTTACCTGTTATAATGCTCATTTTTATCTAATTCAACATTCTTACGTAATTTGATAGTGCTGTTAATTCCTTTATCAAGCTGCCAACCTCAATTAATGGTATTTGTGTATCCTTATCAGAAAGCGCCTTTGATGGGTCCGGGTGTATTTCCATAAATATACCATTACTACCTGAAGCCACTGCGGCACGTGCTAATGTGGATACAAATTCTCTCTGACCACCGGAGGCATATCCAACACCCCCGGGGAGCTGAACGCTGTGGGTTGCGTCAAACACAACCGGATATCCAAATGACTTCATTATCTGGATGGACCTCATATCAACAACAAGATTGTTGTATCCAAACATTGTGCCACGTTCAGTAAGAAGAATATTATTATTCAAGGTGGATTCTATTTTTTCAACTACATTTTTCATGTCCCACGGGGAGAGGAATTGTCCCTTTTTCACATTTATAGCCTTGCCAGTGGAACCTGCTGAAATCAGAAGGTCTGTCTGTCTGCACAAGAAGGCCGGAATCTGTATTATATCCGCAATGTCTTTGATCTTTAAGACCTCATCATGATGATGCACATCTGTTAATAAAGGGAGTCCAGTCTCAGCCTTTATCTTTTCAAGGATCATAATCCCCTTATCAATACCAGGCCCCCTGAAAGAATTGATCGAAGTCCTGTTAGCCTTATCATATGAGGACTTAAATATTACAATAATATTATTATCAATTGAAAGTCTTTTTAGTTCAGAGGCAACCTCTAAAGCCATTATCTCATCTTCAAGCACGCAAGGTCCGGCAATAAAAAAAAGCGGGCCATCATTTTCAATAGTGACAGTATCTACCAAAACCCCCATTTTTATATTCCTTTTGATCGTTTAGCAGCCGCCTCAATAAATGAGGTGAAAAGTGGATGAGGTGAGGTTGGCTTTGATTTAAATTCAGGATGAAACTGAGAAGCGAGAAACCACGGGTGTTCTTTTAGCTCAATAATCTCTACAAGGTCCTGTTGAGGATATAATCCGGAAATAACCATCCCATTCTTTATCAGCATATCTCTGTGATTATTATTAAATTCATATCTGTGCCTGTGGCGCTCAGAAATCTTACCACTCTTATAGGCATTATAGGCCAATGAGTTTGGCATCAATATGCACGGATATGCTCCGAGCCGCATGGTTCCCCCTTTTTCGACACCTTCCTGACCTGGCATAATATGGATAACAGGGTATGGTGTGTTCCCGTCAAACTCTGTGCTATTAGCCTTTTCAAGTCCTGCTACATTCCGTGCAAATTCAATAACTGCACATTGCATACCGAGACATATTCCAAAGAATGGAACTCTGTTTTCCCTTGCGAACCTTATTGCCTGGATCTTACCTTCAATACCCCTGCTTCCAAAACCACCCGGGATAAGTACTCCATGAACATCTGATAAAAAGGGGCCGGCTCCCCTTTTTTCGACCTCTTCAGCATCAATCCATTGTATGTCAACCTCAACATTATTTGCTATTCCACCATGAGCTAAGGCCTCACAAAGACTTTTATATGAGTCCTTCAGATGTACATACTTTCCAACAACAGCGATTTTAACTTTGCCTTCAGGGTGTTTTATCTTTTCAGCAACATCTTCCCAGATCTTGAGATCAGAACCCTTTGCTTGAATATTCAACTTCTTTAAAATCATCCTGTCGAGCCCATCTTCATGGAGCATAAGCGGGACTTCGTATATACTCTCTACATCCCTTGCAATGATAACTGATTCCGGATCTACATTACAGAAGAGGGCTATCTTCCTTTTTACTTCAGGTGGAATCGTTCTGTCTGTCCTGCACACCAGTATATCAGGCTGTATACCGATCTCACGCATCTTATTAACACTATGCTGCGTCGGTTTTGTTTTAATCTCATCTGCTGTCTTTATATAAGGTATTAATGTGAGATGGATAGAAAGGGTCTTGTCAACCCCCATGTCAAACCTGAACTGACGTATCGCCTCAAGGTATGGGAGGCCCTCAATATCACCAACTGTTCCACCAATCTCCACAATAATAACATCCATATTATTTGCTGCATCGAGTATACACTGTTTGATCTCATCTGTTATATGAGGTACCATCTGTACAGTTCCACCGAGATATTCACCCCTCCGCTCTTTTGAAATAACATTATAGTAGATCTTTCCGGTGGTATAATTGTTTTTTCGGGAGGTAACAACTGAAGTGAATCTCTCATAGTGACCGAGGTCCAGGTCTGTCTCTGACCCGTCTTCGGTTACAAAGACCTCTCCATGCTGGAATGGGTTCATAGTACCTGGGTCTACATTTATGTATGGATCAAACTTTAGAAAGGTGACCTTAAGTCCTTCACTTTCAAGCAGACTTCCAATAGATGCAGATGCAATCCCTTTACCTAGAGATGAAACAACACCTCCTGTTATAAATATAAATTTAGGTGTATTCTTATCTGTTGTCATAGCATAATACCTTTTCAAGGTTTATTAAATCTTCAGGTGTATCAATCCTGTACGATTCATACCCTGTCTCTTTTATTTTTATCTTAAAACCTGCCTCTAATACCCTTAATTGCTCTAATTTTTCAAGGTCCTCAAGTTTTGAAGCCGGCAGTTTACTGAACAATTGAAGGAAATCACGCCTGTAGGCATAAATACCAAGGTGTTTATAGAATGTTTTATGCGGTAAACGTTCTTCATTATTAAAGACCCTGTCGCGTACATATGGGATTGGTGAGCGGGAAAAATAGATGGCATAATCATCCTTATCCGAAACAACCTTTACAACATTCCTGTCCCATAATTCTTCAGGAAGTATTATCTCTTTTTTTAATGTCCCCATTAATACAGAAGGGTCTTCTGACATTATCTGTACAAGCTCATCTATCATCTCAGGCCCTTTTAGTATCTCATCTGCCTGGAGATTGACTATAACATCTTCCTCAAAATCTTTTGATACCTCAGCACAACGGTCTGAGCCGGTTCTAAGTCCGGAAGATGTCTTAACAACATCACCGCTAAATCCCAGAACAGCGCTATATATTCTTTCATCATCAGTGGCGATTACAACCCTGCTCACTGATTTCGATTTATTAATACCCTCATATACCCATTGAATAAGGGGTCTTGAATTTAATATTACCAGTGGTTTTCCAGGGAATCTCGTTGAACCATATCTTGCCGGTATGATTACTGCTGCCTTTGCTGCCATATTATTTCTCAGCCCCGGTCAAAACTGCCATTATCTGCTCTCTATTTACTGTCCCTGTACCTACAATACCAACCACTATAGCCGCAGCATAATTCGCGAGGATTGATGCCTCGTCGAACTTAGCCCCTGCTGCAAGGGACAGTGCCAGTGTACTTACAACCGTATCTCCTGCTCCAGTCACATCATATACTTCACGTGCTACTGCAGGAATATGGGTCACCCTCCCCCCTCTTTCAAAGAGGCTCATCCCATGTTCTCCACGGGTAATCAGGATTGCTGTTGATCCTGATTGATTGAGCAGGTTTTCTCCAGCCCTGCAAAGGGTTTCATTGTCATATATATTTATGCCTGATGCCGCAGAAGCCTCAAGGGTGTTGGGAGTAATTATAGCCGCTCCACGGTAATAATCAAAATGTTTTAATTTGGGGTCAACAACAACAAGTATATTATTCTCTATTGCCATATCCAATACACTTTTTAGCAGATTTCTTGTAATCACCCCCTTTGCATAATCTGATATGACAAGAACCTTAATGGTCTTCTGATGATTCTTAATAAATCCAAGGATAATCTCCTGTGATTGTCCGGATATCTCTCCCCTGCTCTCACGATCAAATCTCACTACATGCTGGCTGTGGGCAATAACTCTCGTCTTCCTGGTTGTTGGTCTTCCATCTTCTACTGCAATACCGGTTGTATCAACACCCTGAGTCCTGAGTGTATTAATAATCCACCCCCCCATTTCATCATTTCCTGCCACACCACCTATGATGATACTGCCTCCGAGTGAGAGGATATTATTTGCCACATTACCAGCTCCTCCGAGCATGAAGTTTTCCTTATTCACATCAACAATAGGTACAGGAGCCTCAGGTGATATCCTTTCCACCTTACCCCAAATATAATGATCAGCAATAATATCACCAATAATTGCCACTGTAGTATTCTGAAAGTTATTAATATAAGGAATAAGTGTCCTTGGATTCATTTTATCAACATCCCTATCCTGTTCCATCTTACCCAACTGTCTTCACCATCCCATGACCAGTATATTACAAAGGCCTTTCCCTTTATCTTATTTAATTTAACAAATCCCCAGTAACGGCTATCGAGACTGAAATCCCTGTTATCACCCATGACAAAATACGATTCTTCAGGAACAACAACAGGTCCGAAATTGTCTCTGGGCTGAATACCTGATGGGTAAATTATAGAGTCGTTATGTGCTGCAAACGATTCTTCCACCGGATTACCATTGACATAGACCCGTTTATTCCTGATTTCAACAGTATCACCGGGTAATCCCACAACCCTTTTTATAAAATCTTTTTTCTCATCCTCAGGAAACTTAAATACGACAATGTCTCCACGCAAAGGCCTTTTTATTGGTATTATTATTTTATCAGTAAACGGAATCTTGGTCCCGTAGATAAATTTATTTACCAGAATATGATCCCCTATTTTCAAAGTAGGGATCATTGACCCTGAAGGGATCTTAAACGCCTGAACTATAAAGGCCTTGATAATCAATGCCATAAGGATAGCTATGACAATAGACTCGATATACTCTCGTATTATATGTTTCTTTTTCTTCTCATTTTCCATATTGTCTAATCTTTTACTTTCAGTATGGCTAAAAAGGCCTCCTGAGGTATCTCGACCTTCCCAAACTGTTTCATCCGCTTTTTTCCCTTCTTTTGTTTTTCCCATAACTTCCTCTTCCTTGTTATGTCACCACCATAACACTTGGCAGTGACGTTTTTCTTCATGGCTTTAATTGTCTCTCTCGCTATGATCTTCCCGCCTATGGCAGCCTGGACAATAACCTCAAACATTTGCCTTGGTATAAGCTCTTTCATCTTCTCTGCAAGTTGACGGCCGCGGATATCAGCCTTATCTCTGTGCGTAATGAATGAAAGTGCATCTACAACCTCACCATTTAAAAGTATATCGAGCTTTACAAGATCTGAATCTTTATAACCCATCAGCTCATAATCAAGAGATGCATAACCTTTAGAGATTGACTTAAGTCTATCATAAAAGTCAAGCACAATTTCATTTAAAGGGAGCTCGTAAGTCAACATCATCCGGTCCTTACTAACATATTTAAGCTCCCTCTGTATACCACGCCGTTCCTGGCATAGTCCTATAATTGCACCAATATATTCCGACGGTGATATGATAGTTGCGAGTATATACGGTTCTTCAAATATTTCAATTGTATGAATCGGGGGTAGTCTTGTCGGACTATCAATAGAAAATGCCTCCCCGTTATTAGTCGTTATCTTATACACAACTGTTGGTGCGGTACTGATCAGGCTGAGCCCGAATTCCCTTTCAAGTCTCTCCCGTATTATTTCCATATGGAGTAGTCCAAGAAAACCACACCTGAAACCAAAACCGAGTGCAAGGGAGCTCTCAGGTTCAAATGTGAAGGATGAATCGTTTAATCTCAACTTTTCTACAGCATCCCTCAGTGTCTTATATTCACCTGTATCTGCAGGATACAGGCCTGCAAAGACCATTGGCTTTACTTCTCTGTAATCAGGGAACGGGGTTTTTGTCGGGTTTCCTGCATCGGTTATAGTATCTCCGATCTTTGTATCGCCTACCTTTTTAATCCCTGCACAGACAAACCCCACTTCTCCAGATGATAGCTCATTTACATAAACGGGTTTCGGGGTAAAAACACCGAGTGATATGACTTCAAAGACATTACCGGTTGACATTAGCTTAATCTGCTGCCCTGGTTTTATCTTTCCATCGATAACACGTATCAATACAATAACACCCTGGTAGTTGTCATACCATGAATCAAATATCAGGGCCTTCAAGGGTTTATCAATACTCCCGGATGGCGCTGGAAACTTTGATATGATAGCCTCTAATAAATCAACAGTGCCAATCCCTTCTTTTGCACTTGTATGAACCGCCTTGCTCGCATCAAGACCAAGTACATCTTCTATCTGTCTTTTTGTATCTTCAATGTCTGCACCAGGAAGGTCGATCTTATTGATAACAGGTAATATCTCAAGATCGTTTTCAAGGGCAAGGTATGTATTGGCGATTGTCTGGGCTTCAACCCCCTGAGATGCATCAACAACAAGGATTGCACCCTCACATGCTGCAAGGCTCCTCGATACCTCATATGTAAAGTCGACATGGCCCGGGGTGTCTATAAGGTTAAATATATACTTGGCCCCATCCTTTGCATTGTAATTAAGGCGGACTGCATGGGCCTTGATTGTTATCCCTCTCTCCCTTTCGAGGTCCATTGCGTCCAGAACCTGCTCTTTAATTTCTTTTGGTTCTAAGGCCCCTGTATGTTCGAGGATACGATCTGCTAAGGTAGATTTTCCATGATCAATATGGGCTATAATGGAAAAGTTTCTGATCTTCTCTTGAAGTGTCATCTTATGGTAAAAAATATTTACAAATTTATTATTATATTAAAATTTATCAATTAATGTCAAATCATCAGTTCATCTATTTTAGCCTGAAAAGGATTAAGGTCCTTGAATAGTGTGGCACAAATGGCATTGTGTCCTTGCAGCATGGTCCTCTGGTAGTGGATCACCTCCTCGTTCACTGTGACACTGTATACACTCACTTATCTTTGTAACCCGCATGTGACCCTCATTTCCTGGAATATGTGGAATATCCCTGTTAAGACGGGGGATCCCAAAGATTGTAAATAAGGCAAGTAATGTGGCAATAGCAAAGGCTATCCACTTGATATATTTAACCTTCAATCT
>MHER01000163.1:0-8396 GCA_001805205.1 Nitrospirae bacterium RIFCSPLOW2_12_42_9
GGACGTTTATCACGACTATATCCCCTTTTAGCCTGGTTACACCCCTTAACATCCCCCTCAAAATATGTCGAGGTAATATCATAGAAGAGAAAATCAAACCGTGTCCCGAATAACTCTCCATATCGTTGCTGTAAGTGCTTCGAAAGTGCATCCTTATGAGGGAGCAGCGCATCCAGCGCACGATAAACTCGATCATCGTTTACCTTGTCAACACTCACTCCCAGGAGATCATCCAGCGCTGTTGTTCTATACCAGAAGTCGGCAATCTGTAACTCCGAGGAGGGGGCACAGAACCTGGCCAGCACTAAAATAGATGCCATAACACCCCATGGAATATCTTCCCTGCCTTGTGGTATATGCTCCCTACAGAACTCCTCCAATCCCAATCGTCTCATAAGGGCCAGACCTGTATATACATCCCCAAAATGGCGTAGACGCTCCACTTGAATCTTCTTGAGATTTACTGTGGCCCATAAGGGAACCTCTTCTTCCTCTTCAAACAGGTCCCGCTCAGGTCTTGGTCTTCCATCCAATACCCGTCCTATTTCTTCCCACCCAATCTTCTCCTCCTTGTTCAACCCTGGAAGCTTACCAATAGTGGCTACTATCCGCTGACGTGGACCTTGAACAGTACGCACTGATTCTACTAATGACCATGTTTCGTATTCTATGTCCCCTTTCTTTCGACGATGACGACGAAGATACATTCATCCTCCTGACGTCATCATTATCTATAGTATTCATCCCCTAATCAAGGGGGTAGTCTGCACTACATGCACTTTTTAAAAACATATATTGAAAATACAAGAGTTTTTACTTTCTTACACGCTAAAAATCTAAAATTTAATGTCAAACTGCGGAAGATGGGCTAACGAACGTCGTCTCTGAGCGACTTTGACGTTACCCTGCTTTCGACCTCTTGATATTTATATCCACTTTAGGTTATATTAAAATTTCTAAAAACGGAAGGGGTGAAAAGTGAATAGGACTAACAGGACTATACTTTACGAGACTCATAAGTCTCTCGGTGCCCAGTTTGTTGAATTTGCAGGATGGGAGATGCCTGTCTCCTACTCCGGGGTTCTCGAAGAGCATAAGGCTGTCAGGACAGGAGCCGGGCTTTTTGATGTATCCCACATGGGGAGGTTTCAGGTGGAGGGGCAGGGTTCCAAGGGATTTCTTCAGTATCTCTCTGCCTCTGATATCGCCAGTCTCCGGCCAAATCAGGCATGTTATACAGTATTCTGCAATGAAAAAGGCGGAATAATCGATGACCTTATTATCTATAAGCTTGAAAGGTTATCGTATCTTGTTTGTGTAAACGCAGCAAACAGAGAGAAGTGCCTCAACTGGATTAAGGCCAACGAGCCCAAATTTACAAATGTCAGAATAGAGGACAACAGCGAGGGTATTGCACAGATAGCTATTCAGGGTCCTAAATCTCTGGATATCCTTCAGGTATTAACGGATGTTGATCTCTCCTCCATCAAGCAAAAGAGCTTTTCAAAGGGGCGTCTCGGCGGCATGGATTCTTATATTGCAAGGACTGGTTTTACAGGTGAGAAGGGGTATGAATTATTTATCCCTGCGGTTATTGCTCCCGGGATATGGGATTCAATCATGAAGCAGGGTGAACTCTTTGGTATCAGACCAGCAGGGCTTGGTGCCCGTGATACCCTGAGGCTTGAGATGGGTTATCTCCTTCATGGAAGTGATATGGATGAGAAAACAACACCTCTTGAATGCGGTCTTGATAAGGTTGTAGATCTCAAAAAGGAGGATTTTATAGGCAAAGAGGCCATACTCAGGCAGAAGGAGCAGGGGGTAGAGCGAAAACTCGTGGGATTTGAATTGCTGCAAAAGGGTGTGCCGAGACATGGATATCGTATATATTCAAATGGCAAGACCCTCGGTGTTGTAACAAGTGGTAATTTTTCCCCTACCCTTAAAAAGGGGATAGGTCTTGGTTTTGTCCATCCAAAATATTCAACACCAGGTGCTGAGATTTTAATAGATATCCGCGGAAAAGTTGCTGTTGCTATGGTGGTAGAGCTGCCATTCTATAAAAAAGGGAAGAACAAAGAGTAGATGGAATACATTCCTAATACACCTGAGGATCAGAGGGAGATGCTGAAAGCAATCGGCGTCTCCTCTATTGAAGATCTGCTTCGCGATATACCTGTTGAAGTCAGACTTAAAAAAGACCTTAACCTTCCGGAACCACTCTCAGAACTGGAGCTGCTTAAAGAGATGAAGAACTTAAGCAGCATGAATGCCAACACAGAGGATTTTATCTCCTTTCTTGGCGCAGGTGCATATGACCATTTTATTCCGAGTGTTGTTTCCCACGTTTTATCCCGTTCAGAGTTTTATACAGCATATACGCCATATCAGGCAGAGATGAGCCAGGGTTTTCTTCAGACTATTTATGAATATCAGACGATGATATGTGAGCTTACAGGGATGGAAGTGGCTAACGCATCTATGTATGATGGAGCTTCTGCAATGGCTGAGGCCGCATTAATGGGTACGAGGATAACAAAGAGAGAGGAGATTATTATATCATCTGCAGTGAATCCAAGGTACAGAAAGGTCCTGGATACTTATCTGAGGGGACTTAAATACCCTGTAAAAAATATCAAATGGGATAATGGAATAACTGATATTGAGAAACTTTCGATGGTAATATCAGATAAGACAGCGGTGGTGGTTATTCAGAATCCTAATTTCTTCGGTTCTCTTGAGGATGTCGCTGCGATAATTGAATTAGCTCACAGGCATGGTGCTGTAGCGATTATTGTGGCGGACCCAATTGCCCTTGGAATATTAAAAACAGCCGGTGAACTTGGTGCTGATATAGTTGTTGGCGAGGGTCAACCGCTTGGCATACCGCTCAATTTTGGCGGCCCTTATCTCGGCTTTTTTGCAGCGAGGATGGAACATATCCGGAAGATGCCGGGAAGGATCGTTGGTGCAACAACTGATAAGGATGGGAATGTTGGGTATTGTCTTACATTCCAGACAAGGGAACAGCATATAAAGAGAGAGCGGGCAACATCAAACATATGTACTAACGAGGACCTTGTGGCGCTTGCTGCTACAGTGTACATGGCAGCTATGGGAAAACATGGTCTGAGAGATGTGGCTAATCTGTGCTTACAGAAGATGTCCTATGCGAAAAATAAAATCAGAGAGTTGAAAGGGTATACCATACCATTTTCTGCTCCGACGTTTAAGGAGTTTGTTGTAAAGACAACTGTTCCTTCTGAAAAGATCCAGGAAAGGTTATATTCTGAGAAGATAATCGGTGGGCTGAATTTGGGTACTTATTATCCGGAACTTAAAGATCATATCCTTTTATCTGTTACAGAGAAACGTTCCCGCCAGGATATAGAAAGATTAATACAGTGCCTCAGTCAGGTGGCCGGAAATGTCAATTAAACCAATATTCGAAAAGGGCGCTCCGGGCAGAAAGGCATATTCCCTGCCAGATATTGATGTACCTGAAGTGGAAATTAATAAATTAATCCCTTCTCAATTTTTAAATGATGGTTTTATCAATCTTCCTGAAGTTAGTGAAGTGGAGCTTATAAGGCATTTCACGAGACTTTCCCAATTAAATTTTGGTGTGGATATGGGGTTCTATCCCCTTGGTTCCTGCACAATGAAGTATAACCCAAAGGTAAATGAAGAGGCTGCGAAATTATCAGGTCTGATGAACTCCCATCCATTACAATCTGAAAATCTCTCACAGGGGGCCTTGAAACTTATGTATGAGCTTGAGGCTTTTCTCAAAGAGATTGGGGGTTTAGACAGTGTCTCACTTCAACCTGCTGCCGGCGCCCATGGAGAGCTTGCAGGTATGCTTGTAGTAAGGGCATATCATGAGGCCAATGGCAATCCAAGGAAAAAGGTTTTAATCCCTGATTCAGCGCATGGGACCAATCCTGCAAGCGCTGCTCTTGCAGGTTATGATATTGTTGTTATTAAATCAAGTAAAGATGGGCTTGTAGATATTGATGAATTAAAGAGGGCAGTAGATACAGATTGTGCTGCTGTTATGCTGACAAATCCCAATACGATCGGACTTTTTGAAAAAGATATATTTTTTATATCAAAGGTAATTCATGATGCAGGCGCCTTACTTTATATGGATGGGGCTAACCTTAATGCGCTTCTTGATATCACAAGACCAGGTGATATGGGTTTTGATATTGTGCATTTCAATCTCCATAAGACCTTTTCCACCCCGCATGGAGGCGGGGGACCGGGTTCAGGGCCTATAGGGGTTGTTGAGAAACTCTCTCCTTTCATACCGGTGCCGATTATAGAAAAGGGTGGTGATAAATATTACCTGGATTATAACAGGCCTCATAGTATAGGAAGTATTCATGGATTCTATGGTAATTTTGGTGTGCTGGTCAGGGCTTATACATATATCAGGAGGTTGGGTGCAAAGGGACTTAAAGAGGTTAGCAGAAATGCAATCCTTAATGCAAACTATATAAAGAAGCGTCTCGAAGGGATTTACTATCTGCCCAATCAGGGTATGTGCATGCATGAGTGTGTGTTTTCTGCCAAATTTCAGAAGGCAAAAGGGGTGCATGCATGGGATATTTCAAAGAGGTTACAGGATTATGGCTTCCATCCGCCTACAGTAAACTTCCCGCTGATAGTTGATGAGGCAATAATGATAGAGCCTACTGAGACTGAGGCCAGAGAGACACTCGATAAGTTCTGTGATGCAATGATTGCCATAGCAAAGGAAGTTGAGACTGACCCTGAAATTGTAAAAAATGCACCGCATACAAGGGTCGTGAAAAGGCTTGATGAGGCACAGGCAGTTAAAAAGCCTAATCTGCGATGGCAAAAAAATCTGTCTAATACCATAAAAAATCCTTGACAGATTAATTAATCAGATTATATGATTAAATCCCTTAAGGGTAAAATCAAAACAGGACAGAACTATCTGATATTACATCATAAATCATGAAGGGATATGTATGCTGCGATATGAGGGGGTTAAAATAAAATAAATATATGGACGTTATTAATCATGATATCCTGATAGTCGGCGGCGGCGGGGCAGGTCTTCGTGCAGCAATCGAGATCAGCAAGTCCAATCCTTCACTTAAGACTGCTGTGGTTTCAAAGGTATATCCAATGCGGAGCCATACAGTAGCAGCAGAGGGCGGCTCTGCTGCTGTATTGAAAGAGGATGACAATCACGATCTTCATGCCTATGACACTGTCAAAGGAAGTGATTTTCTTGCAGATCAGGATGCAGTAGAAGTTTTTGTACGTGATGCAACCAGAGAGGTCGTTCAGATTGAGCGATGGGGATGTCCGTGGAACCGTGAGGAAGACGGTCGTATAGCAACCAGATGGTTTGGCGGGATGAGCAGGAAACGAACACTCCATGCAGCAGATAAAACCGGTTTCCACCTGCTCCATGCCTTATTTCAAACCTCCCTGAAGTATGATACCCTCATGCGATATGATGAATGGTTCGTTGCTGCCCTTCTTGTGGACGAGGGTAAGCTTGGCGGGGTACTGGCATTAGATACCCGAAGGGGGGTCTTCTCAATCCTTGCAGCAAAGGCTGTTATCCTCTGTACAGGTGGAGTTGGGAGGATGTATGCCTTTACGAGTAATGCAGGTATAAAAACCGGAGATGGTGCAGCCCTGGCCTACCGTGCCGGTGCACCAATCAAGGATATGGAATTCATACAGTTCCATCCATCCGGACTTCTCAGGACAGGAATATTAATTACAGAGGCTTCAAGGGGTGAAGGTGGATATCTTTATAATAAAGATGGAAAACGGTTTATGGAAAACTATGCCCCTTCCAAGATGGAACTTGCCCCAAGGGATATTGTATCACGCTCTATTATAGAAGAGGTACTCGCAGGAAGAGGTTTTGAAGGGCCATATGGTTCTTATGTCCAACTCGATCTCCGTCATCTCGGTGAGGCAAAGATTATGGAGAAGCTTCCTATGGTGCGGGAACTATGCCTTGACTTTGCAGGGATGGACCCTGTTTATGAACCAATCCCTATACGACCGACAATGCACTATACCATGGGAGGAGTTCATACAGACAAGGATGGTAAAACCCCAATCGCAGGACTCTATGCAGCAGGTGAAGGTGGATGCGTAAGCATTCACGGCGCCAATCGTCTCGGATCTAATTCTCTTACAGAACTCCTTGTATTCGGTGCAAGGGCAGGAAGGAGTGCTGCTGAGTATGTACCAATTTCAAAACCCTGTTCATCTGAGAGACTGCAATCATTAGCCAAAAGAGAGATGGATATAATTCAGAAGAGGTACATGCAGCCAGGAAATGGAAAAGAGAAGGCAGGGGCTATCTTAGCGGATCTCCGCAAGACAATGGATGAGAAGGTGGGGATTTACAGGACTGACGATGGTCTTAAAGATGCTGTACAGATTATACAACGTCTTAAAGAACGGTTTACCGGAATACGTATCACCCAGCAGAGTAAGGTGTTCAACACAGAACTGACAGGGGCCATGGAGCTTGACAATATGCTTGAGATTGCACATGTTATTGCCATGAATGCCCGGATACGGAAGGAGTCAAGGGGCGGACATGCGAGGAAGGATTTTCCAAAACGCGACGATGAACAGTTTTTACACCATTCCCTGGTCTTTAAAACCCCTGAGGGACCTAAGCGGGAGACGTTTCCTGTTACGATTACAAAGTGGAAACCTGAAGAAAGGAAATATTAGGATTGTTCATGGGAGAAGAGATTACCCTAAATATTACCCGTTATAACCCTGATAAAGACGGCAAATATACTACACAGAGATATTCAATCCCGTATAAGAATGACTGGAGCATCCTTGATGCCTTGAATTATGTAAAGGCTGAACTGGATGGTTCACTTACATACCGCTGGTCATGCAGAATGGCTGTATGCGGAAGCTGCGGCATGATGGTCAATGGCACACCAAGACTTACCTGTTCAACTTATCTGAATGAATTCTATCCAAAAGAAATAACCATTGAACCTCTGGCAAATTTTCCTGTTATCAGGGACCTTGTGGTTGATATCAATGATTTCATGGCAAAGCTCAAGTCTGCCAAACCATGGATTATCAGAAAGAATAAAAGGGATGAAGATGATACCTCAAAAGAGTATTTACAGACAACGGGTCAGATGGATAAATATTATCAGCAAACCCTTTGTATTAATTGCACCCTCTGTTATGCGGCATGTCCTGTATACGGCCTCCACCCTGATTTTCTTGGCCCTGCTGTAATAGCGCTTGGACACCGGTATAATAAGGATTCGAGGGATGAAGGAAAGGCTGACAGGAGGGAAGTCCTTGCATCAGAGCATGGGGTGTGGAAGTGTACAGTGGTCGGAGATTGCACAGAGGTCTGTCCGAAACATGTTGACCCATCGGCTGCTATCCAGAGGACAAAAGTGGACTCAGCAATAAACTGGTTTTTCTCATTTTTGACGGGACGAAAATAATGGCGCATTCAATGAATAGTATATCAGGAAAAACAGAGGCAACAAAGACATACAGGCGTGATATCCCCAATACCTGGTGGTTAAAGAAGGGTTCATATTTTCTTTTTATATTAAGGGAGATTAGCAGTGTATTTGTTGCCCTGTATGCAATATTCTTATTAATCCAGCTTTGTGCCTTGTCCGGGGGACAGGAGCGTTATGAATCCACTGCAGCAGTGTTTAAATCCGGATGGATGATAATTTTGCATGTTGTAATCTGGGTATTTGTAATGTATAACATGGTGACATGGTTCCGTATTTCAGGACGTATATTTGGTGCCAAACCTTTATCACCGGTTTTAGTAACGATATCGAACTATATTATCTGGCTGATCGTCTCCATTGGGATAATATTTCTTTTATTAAAGGGCTAACTTATGTGTCTGTTAAAAAAGATTAATGCACTTGAACCGCTCTGGTGGTCTTTATTTGGCGCAGGTGGAATGGTAGCTGCCTTTTTGTTGCCGGCTCATATATTTATCCAGGGTATAGCTATTCCACTAGGATGGGTCTCTCCTGATATGTTCAATTACAGCAGCCTGATTGGAATTGTCGGAAACCCAATCGTCAAGATATATCTATTCTTTATGATTATTCTACCTCTGTATCACGCAGCCCACAGGATCAGGCTTACATTAGAAGATCTGCGTATAGAGTGGTTGAATCATATACTCCCCCTGATATTCTATGGTGGGGCGACCGGACTTACAGTAGTCACCCTGATTGTACTCATCCGTATATAGAATTAGAATTATAAATATTTATTAATAAAGGTATTATAAAACTTCAATAATATTGTAGAAAATATAGTAGTTTATGGTATTATAACTACCATGAAACTATCTGACTATGCGA
>MHER01000163.1:8411-9604 GCA_001805205.1 Nitrospirae bacterium RIFCSPLOW2_12_42_9
ATAATATTGTAGAAAATATAGTAGTTTATGGTATTATAACTACCATGAAACTATCTGACTATGCGAGGCGATTGGGCATATCATACAGGACGACGTGGAATTATTTTAAGCAGGGCAAGCTCAATGCATACCAGACTCACACCGGGACGATTATAGTAAGAGAACCTGAACAGTCTGTAGGTAGTGGAGCAGCTATATATTGCAGGGTATCCTCAGCGGAGAACAAAAGAAATCTTGAATCTCAAAAACAAAGGCTGCTGGATTATTGTGCTGCAAAAGGATACAAGGTTGGTAGAGTAGTAACGGAAATTGGTTTTGGTGTAAATGATACAAGAAAACAATGGCTATCTTTATTGCAGGACAGATCTATCAGGTTAATAGTGGTTGAGCACAAAGACAGGTTTACAAGATTTGGGTTTAATGCCTGCAAGGTTTTACTCAACAACGAAGGTAGAGATATAGAAGTAATTAACGCATCTCGAAATGGGAAAGAAGACCTGATGCAAGACCTTGTATCGATAATAACGAGCTTCTGTGCAAGGCTCTACGGACAGAGAAGAAGCAAGAGGAAAACCGAGAAGATAATCAAGGAACTCCAGGATGATAAGGACGTATAATCTCAAGCATAATACCAATAAAGGCAAGCAGGTTAAAGCAGCAGCAACTGTTATGTTGTATAGGTCTACTGCCTATATCATTGCTGCTGCTCAATGGTATAGGTTCTATAAAGAGGGCAAGTCTTTTTGGAAAAACCTTGAAATAGGGCATATCCCATCTCTACTTTCTGAAAGATATAAACAGACCTGCCAGTATCAAGTAGTCAGCATCCTCAATAGTTTTATCTCTAACAGAAAGAATGACTTTAGCAGGATAGTTATGATGTCTTCACTATCAGAGCAGACCAGAATAGACCTGCTTACCATTAACAAGTATGGCTGGTGGTACAGGAAAGAACTGAAGAAGATAAATATGGACACACTCATGCTTGCCCGTAAGATATTTAACCATATTTTGTCCAGTCATAGAAGGCCTGGCTTTAAGAAGATATCCTTGCATTTAGACCAGAAGGTAGCACTAATATCCAGTAAGGTCTCTGATAAGGCAACCCAATTTGATTATTGGGTACGGCTATCTACTGTTGAAAAGAATAATCCCGTATATATCCCCATAGAGACTAATCCCTACTTTGAATC
>MHER01000164.1 GCA_001805205.1 Nitrospirae bacterium RIFCSPLOW2_12_42_9
CTTCTGCGATGACTACAGATGCTGGCGTTGATTTAGTCACTTATTCACCGCGCAACAAGCGAGCGTATACAATACAAGTCAAAACACAAGAGAAGCCAACTCCAGGTGGAGGCAAAGGAAAACTTGCTATCGGATGGTATCTCAATGAAACATCTCCGGCTGATTTGGTAGCGGTAACTGACTTGTCTACAGATTCAATGTGGTTATTTACTCATTCTGAGTTTACGACATTTGCACAGCAACATTCGTCAAAGGGTATTTATCAGCTTTATATGTATGTAGATGAGACTATAAAAACCAAAAAAGAAAAGGCATTAAAAAGCCAATTTAACGATTATCTCATTGAGAAAAGATTCAAAACATTTTTCTGATTCACAGAATATATGACGAAGAAACCATCTCAAGTTGTCGGTAACGCAGGTTTATTTTATGTTTGCTATAAGCTTTCAATGCTTGGCTGGAACGTTATGCCAACTTCAAGAAATGCAAGAGGGATTGATGTTATGTGTTTCAGCATGGACGGAACACGAATGTTATCAGTGCAAGTTAAGTCTTTAAGCAAGAAAAATCCTGTTCCTATCGGAGTTGACCATGTATACGGATTAAGCGATCGTCATATATTATGCCCTGATACATCCAACGTCCACTTACAATGACAGTGTCTGTGCTTGTTGCCCCAAACTGGGCAACAAGCTCTTGATTAGTATCAAGAAATTTTTCCTGTTTTATGGGATTTCCGTCATTGTAGTACAACGGGAGCAGGATTTCGAATCTGACCATGAGATATGGTTACCTCGTCATCTGTAGCACGGCGATAGGATATATGCAGTTCATCAAGAATTTGTAGGCCAGAAAGAGGAACTCCATATACCTCATTTGGAAAACTTATAACTTTAGATTTTGTGGCAAGTTCATAGTAACCCTTCACCTGATCTTCTTTGCTATTAAACTTTATATATATGATATTCATTTAAATGCAGCAGAAAATTTTATACAATTTCAAGATACCAGAGGGAGCAAAAGAAGTCAACACGGGGATTTAGCTTGCCACCCCCCAGTTTTTCTGAGGGGCAACAACACTGCTTGGTAAAAAGTATAATGCAGGCGAATCTGAGATAGCAGAATGCCTCCAACTGTTGAAATTACTTATACTTATATGTAGGTGTAACTCACAAAGTATAGAAAGAACTTTATAAGTAATCGTTCGTGAAATTAATCTGCTGAGGAATATACAACATTTTTAAAGGTGGTCTGGATATTATTATTGTTTTCTTTTTATCAATTTTATACATACTGCCCTGCTGCATATCCTGATGCCCATGCCCAGTGAAGGTTGTATCCTCCAAGTTGTCCGGTCACATCAACGACCTCACCGATGAAATATAGTCCCGGAATATTTTTTGCCTCCATCGTCTTTGATGATAACTCATCTGTGTCAACTCCGCCGCAGGTGATCTCAGCCTTTCTATACCCTTCTGTACCAGCCGGTTTTATAATCCAGTTCCGGAGTTTCTGCGCTATACTTCTAAGTTCTTTAACGGAATATTGATTCATTGGTTTTGATCCCGCATACTTCTCACACCATGTATGGGCAAAGCGTTTTGGGAGAAAGCCTGAGAGAAGATTTTCCATCTCTACTTTACTCTGATGCCTTATCCGGAACATTTCATAGACATCCGTATCAGGCAACAGATTGATCCTGATTTCATCACCATTCTCCCAGTAAGATGAGATATTAAGGATTGCAGGCCCGCTCAGGCCACGATGTGTAAACAGAATATCCCCCCTGAATTCGGTTCCTTTACAACTGACCTTTGTATTCATGGAAATCCCGCTCAATTCTCTGAATGTCTTCAGGTCACCCGGACTAAGTTTAAATGGCACAAGTGCAGGCTTTAGTGAGGTAACTCTAACACCAAACTGTCTGGCCACCCTGTAACCAATATCAGTTGCACCTAATTCAGGATAAGATATTCCACCTGTTGCAATCACAAGCGACCTTGATTCTATCATGCCATTATCTGATAATACTTTAAAAGGACTCACAGGCATATCATCCCGCTTTATTTTTTTAATGAGGCAATTCAACCGTATATCAACACCTGCATCATTACACTCTTTTATAAGCATATTTATTATCTCTCTTGAACTACCATTGCAGAATAATTGGCCTTCCTCCTTTTCATAATATTTGATCCTATGTTTTTTAATCATACTGATAAAATCTTGCGGTGTGAAACAGGAAAGGGCAGATTTACAGAAATGGGGATTTTGAGACAGGAAGTTTTCTGAGTTTAAATTTATATTTGTAAAATTACAGTGCCCTCCTCCGGATATGCGGATTTTATTCCCTATACTCTTTGAATGGTCCAGAACAAGGACCTTGCGGCCCCGTTTTCCAGCCTCTATTGCACACATTAAACCAGAGGCCCCTGCTCCTATTATTATTACATCATATTTCATAGGTACATAACAAAAAAGGTTGGCCATCTGAAATAGCCAACCCTAATTGGATATTAATCCTGAATCGTAAATCTCATTTACATGTGCACTCTACTGCCTTTTTCCTGCAGCCTGAGCAGACACCATTTTTAATCTCTTTCCCGCACACCTTGCAAGGTGAACAACCGCATGTCTGACACATATCATCCACCCCCCTTCTGTTTATTGTTATTGCCTGATTGAAGCAAATATATTTTAATCCTCTATTGTCTTACACGTCAATAATTAAGATTTGACAACATAATTAAGATTTGCCAGGGAGGGCATCAATTTACTTGACTACTTTCATGCAAAATAGTAGTCTAATATCTGTGAATGAGAAACGTAAATTCCCCCGCTATGGTATAGCTTCTATAGCAGAGATATCCATTCCAGATTCAGATGAAACATATGATGCGTTTATAAGCAGCATCAGCAGAGGTGGAATAGGTGTCTATTCTCAGCAGAAAATGGAAATTGGGCAGGATCTTAATGTTAAGATAAGCTTCCTGCAGACCAATGGTAATGAAGAGATTACTGAGATAATACCGGGAAGGATTGTATGGGTAAAGGAGTTTCACGGTAATTATGTAGTTGGTATAGCCTTTGCCACGATGGACAGTCTGAAGCATTCAAAAATACTCAGTTATATAGAAGCTGCTGCCCACGGCTCAGCATAACCACAAAAATAACCATTAAATATTGAAAAACTACAGGAATAGCAAAACTGTAGTGTGTTGAATCCTGTAGGCTCTTATAACAGGGCAACTAATATGCAAGGAAAGATGTTGATAAATGGTGAGTGGAGAGAATCCGGCAACAACTCCATTCATGTTCATGCACCATTTGATGGAAGATTAATAGGGTCATTACCTGAGGCATCAGGGACTGATGTAAATGATGCAGTAACTGCAGCTTATAATGCGTTCAATAAAAACAGATTATATCCTCATGAAAGATATGAAATACTCTTAAATACCTCAAGACTCCTTGAAGAAAACAGAGAGATAATTGCACGAACACTTTCCGGGGAGGCAGGAAAACCAATACGCGATGCAAGGCTTGAGGTAAACAGGTCCATACAGACATTCATAATCTCGGCAGAAGAGGCTAAGAGGATACATGGAGAAGGAGTGCCTGTTGAGGCATCAAAGGGCTCAGAAAACAGGGTTGCATTTACCATCAGAGTCCCTGTAGGTCCTATATGTGCCATATCACCTTTCAACTTTCCCCTTAATCTCGTTGCCCATAAGGTTGGACCTGCAATAGCAGCAGGTAATACTGTTGTGCTTAAACCATCAAGCCTGACTCCATTCACTGCCATACACCTTGGCGGGATAATGTTGAAGGCCGGTCTTCCTCCAGGCCATCTTAATATCATTTTTGGTTCTGGCAGTAAGGTGGGAGAACAGTTATTAGCAGACATGAGGTTTGCATTATATACATTTACAGGAAGCCCTTCTGTTGGAAGACGTATTAAAGAAGCCATTGGACTCAGACGTGCAATACTTGAGCTTGGTTCAAACTCTGCAACAATAATACATAATGATACTGATATACAGAAGGCATCGCAGGCATGTGTTCGTGCAGGTTTTGCATATGCAGGCCAGGTCTGCATATCCCTGCAACGCCTGTTGATACACAGAGAAATTAAAGATAAATTTCTTGATTCATTCATTCCTGCTGTGAAGGGCCTTAAGGTTGGCAACCCATTTGAAGAAGATATAGATGTCGGACCAATGATCTCAGAAGACGCAGCAATTCGTGCTGAGGAATGGATAACAGAGGCAGTATCAAAAGGGGCAAGACTCCTTACAGGCGGTGTCCGCAAAGGTAATATTGTCCTACCCACAGTGCTAACAAATGTAGACAAGTCAATGAAGGTAGTATGTTCTGAGGTATTTGCGCCTGTGGTTACTATTCAGGAATACAGCTCTATCGAAGAGGCAATTAACATGGTCAATGACTCTGAATACGGATTACAGGCAGGGATATTTACTTCAGATATCAAGAATGCCTTTGAGGTAGCAAAAAAAGCCCGGGTTGGCGGTGTAATGATCAATGATACATCTATGTACCGTGTGGATGCCATGCCATATGGCGGTGTAAAATCGAGCGGCATTGGCCGGGAAGGTCCCGGATATGCAATAGAAGAGATGACAGATCTAAAGATCATCGTCTTTAACCTGTAATCAATTTGAGGACCCTACTGCAACGAACTTTCAGAAAGCTTTATCCATTGTTTCCGCTTATCGTATAAAAAGTAACCTTCACCTCTCTTTAGAATCCGTGCTGCCTCGTTTTCCGATACAAATTCAGTTGCCGGTGTATTCTCTATGGTTTCACCTGATAAAACTGCTCCAGGATTAAATGGATTTTCTTTTATTAAAGATGCAAGCAGGTATGAAATAGACAGATAGCTTGTAGATTTGGAAATGAATATCGGGCGAGGCTGTGAACTATTGTATCCTTTTCCAATAAGCTTAATTCCCACAGGGACTCTTGTTATTTGGGGCAGCGGTATTTCCCGCAGACCCGCTGGTTGAAGGATATTGCTTTGTAAAGCCATGCCGTGCTCCGGGATAAAAATGACCACGGCATTACGGCCTGAAGATGCTATGAGATCAATAAATTTCGTTGTGTCTCTAAAAAGTTTTTGAACAAACCCTTTATAATTATCAAGCCGCCGGTCATTCTTCCACCAATCTTTATCTTCAGACCAATGGGCACCCTCATGCAGACTGATGGTATTATAGTAGACCATTGCCCGTTTCACATTTGATTCTTGCCGGATCATCCACCACCTTTCAAGTACATGGTAATCATCAAAGATGGCAGAGCCGTCAAAATTGTACGCCTGAATCGGAATACCTGCCGGCTTAAGGGGTTC
>MHER01000165.1 GCA_001805205.1 Nitrospirae bacterium RIFCSPLOW2_12_42_9
CAGCACCTCCTGGCAGAAGCCTGATACAACAGCAATCAACTTGATCCTGCGTTTCTTTGCCCCATACCATTCTGCAGCCCGCTCTTCAAGGTTACCCCCCATCTCTCCAACTATTACAACAGCCTTAGTCTCAGGGTCATTCTCAAACATCTCAAGGTATGTAACGTAGTCTGTGCCAGGATAGGAATCACCGCCAATACCAACTGCAGTTGTTATACCATCTGCGAACTGGCTGCATATCCAGATTATTTCGTTCAATAAACCGCCGGATTTTGTAATTACGCCAAAAGATCCCGGACGATAGAGTTTTGAGAGGATGAGATTTTCATATGATCCGCCAACCACACCGAGGCGGCACTTGCCGGCAGAGAAGATTCCTATTGCTGAAGGACCATTGAATACCTTACCAAGTTTCTTTGCCTCCTTTGAGAGTATCTTAGCATCCTTTTCAGGAATCCCTTCTGTTATCATAGATACCACTTTGATCGTTTCATTTCTTAATGCCTCAAGGGAGCTTTCGAGCGCCCTGTTTGGGGCTATGTATACAAGGCTTGTATTTATGTCAGGGAATGACTTTATTGCCTCTGAAACTGTGGCAAATATAGGCACTGACAGAGTTTCACTGCCGAATGGCACCTCTGCTGTCTTACCTGCATCCGGCGGAAATACAAAGGCACGCACATTGAATGGCTGTTTTACCAGATAAGAAAACTCAGCCATACGGCGTGCTGCATTTATCCCTGCCGGACCTCCCTGTATAACAACCCTTGTTTTATCGTCAGCTACGATACTCATGGTCTTGATCTCCTTCTTCTATTATTTCTTCCCCTGTTTTTCCTTTATTGCATAATCTACAATATCAGTGAGAGGTGTATATCTGTCATACACATGGATTTTGAACCCATCCTGTTCAAGTGCCCTCATAGCCTCAAGCCCTTCCTTCTCGTATGGGCCGCCGCGTCTCACCCATATATGCACATTCTTTAATTTACCCTTTGCCCTTACGTTTCTAAAACCGGCTATAATGCCGGCGAATGTCTTTTTTACATTTGTAAAGTTTGCAATCGCACCACCTACTATAACATGTTTTAGACCCGGAAGTGAACATACTCTTTCTGTCAGGGCCTCCACTGCCCAATCCGGCGGGTCACCTGAATATTCAGCATAATTTGCAATCTTACCACCCTGTGAGACAATTGCATCAGCGTAATATACACTCGCCCCTCCACCTGCAGGAAGAAGTGCAATGCTGCCACCCGGTATCTCAATAAATTTAACAGACCCTTTTATTCTTGTATCTATTTCCATAATCTCACGCTCTGGTTCTGTATAAGGTCTTCCGAATTCAGATGCAAATGTAAAATTCCAGTCAGGGTGCCTGAATCTGGCATCAGCATCAAGCATAGTCACCATATCAAGTGCAATAAGCTCCCCATCTTTGGTAACAGAAAGCGGGTTTATTTCAAGATACTGCCCATCTTCCTGGTTGTAGCATTCAAATAGTTTTCTGGCAAACTGTGCCATCTTCCCAATAAGATCGCCTTTAAATCCTGCTTCTTTTGCAAGTTTCTCAAGCGCTTCGCTGGTTGGGACTTCTCCTATTTCTACAGTTGTCCTTTTGATTTCACTCCATCGTGATTCAACCTCGATTCCCCCAAAGTTTGCCATGAGGATATCAGCGCCTTCCCTGGTTGATTTAACCGCAAGGTAGTATTCTACTTCATGTGGAACCATCTCTGAAATTATAGCCTGCGATATAGTCATAGTACCAACTGTTTGACCAAGTATTTTTTTAGCAGCAGACCTGGCTCCTTTAATATCGAGGTCTACCTTGACAAGTCCCAGTTTCATCCTGCTTCCAATGGCTTCATGGGCCTTTGCAACTAACCTTTCTTTACTTAACCATGCATTAGCGCTTGCCAGATGGTCAAACTGCTCCAGGGATGTTACAACAATATGGTTTGGGACCTTCATTCCCCATTTTGTCAGGAGGTCCATTCCGGGGCCTTCTAATACCTTTGCCATCTTATGTCTCCTTTTAACGAACTCAGTTTTTTGATGGAGTTATACTATTTTTACTCCAATTTTGTCAAGAGAAATTGTGTCAGTGTCAGGTGTCTGGAGTCAAAGTACCTGTTTATCGTGATCTCCTCTTAAACCACTTTTCTATCTCAACGGCGATGAAGACGACGGAGGACATGGCAAGTGTGAATATTAGCTCCCAGGGATCGAGTGGTTCTGTCTTGAAGACGTGATTAAAGGCAGGGAGATAGATTGTACACATCTGGAGGATAAAGCTCAAACCGACTGCTCCGAGAAGTGGTTTGTTGGAAAAAAGTCCCTGTTTAAAGAGAGACTCTTTTTCTGAACGGATTGCAAGCACATGACCGAACTGTGAAAGACATAGTACTGTAAATACCATAGTCTGCCAGTGGCTATGGCCTGTCCTGATAGACCATGCCTGTGTAAATAGTGTTGTACCTCCCATGAGCAGGCCCACCCATATAATGTGCTGCCACATCCCCTCTGCAAAGAGCCCTTCTCCCGGTGGTCTTGGTTTTCTCTTCATTACATCCCCTTCTGCAGGTTCCACTGTAAGTGCAAGACTCGGGGCCCCATCAGTTACAAGGTTTATCCACAGTATATGTATTGGCAGGAGTGGTATTGGAAGACCTAAAAACGGTGCAAGAAATATGGTCCATATCTCTGCTGAATTGCTCGTAAGGAGATACTTGAAGAATTTCCTGATATTATCATATATCTTTCTCCCCTCCTTTACTGCTGAAACAATAGTGGCAAAATTATCATCAAGGAGTATCATGTGCGATGCCTCCTTTGAGACATCTGTTCCTGTAATCCCCATGGCAATACCGATATCCGCACGCTTCAGTGCAGGGGCATCATTAACACCATCCCCTGTCATGGCAACAAACTCTCCCTTGTCTTGCAAAGCCTTTACGATCTTTAACTTTTGTTCAGGTGCAACCCTTGCATACACCCTTATACCTTCTACCTTTTCCTCGAACTCCTCCATAGGGAGCCTCTCGAGACGCGGGCCTGTCATCACCTCTCCGCCGTCATCTATAATCCCCAGTCTTAATGCAATCGCCCTGGCAGTAATAGGATGATCTCCTGTGATCATAACAGGATTAATACCGGCAGATTTACATAGGGCTACCGCTTCCATTGCCTCCTGCCTTGGTGGGTCCATAATCCCGGCAAACCCGAGGATTGTGAGACCTTTTTCTATATTGTCAGGGGTCATATTCTCAGGCAGAGCATCCCATTTCCTTACTCCTATGGCAAGTACCCTTAGGCCATCAGCAGCCATCCTTTCACTCATTCGAATTAGTTCTTCCTTATTTAGTTTATGAACTCCAAGTGAGGTAAAGATGTCTTCTGATTTGTCTATTATGACCTCTACCCCGCCTTTTGTTATGGAAACAAATCCCACATCATCTTCTTTCAGGATTGGTTGTTTCAATGAATTTTTATGAAACGTGGTCATACATTTCCTGTCTGAATCAAATGGGATCTCAGAAACCCTCGGAAGTAGGACCTCAGAATCACTTTTTCCAAATCCGGAATTCTCCGCCATTTCAAATAATGCTATCTCCGTCGGGTCTCCTGTTATCTTTCCCTCTTTTGTTATCCTCGCATCATTGCTGATTGCCATACAAATCATCATGAGGTTAACAGGAGAATCAAGATTTTTTGTGCTGAATTCTTTATTGTTTATTTTAATATCCGGTATCCTTAATATCTTATTGTCTACAAACATCTCCTCAACAGTCATACGATTAAGTGTAAGTGTCCCTGTCTTATCACTACAGATGTATGTAACAGATCCGAGCGTCTCTACTGCCGGAAGTTTCCTTACCAGGACGCTCTGTTTAACCATCTTCATTGCACCGAGGGACAGGGATATGGTTACAACAGCAGGGAGGGCCTCCGGTATAGCTGCAACAGCCAGGCTGACAGCAGTAAGAAACATCAGTACAGGCGACTCTCCCCTCATGATCCCAACAACAAATACTATGGCACATATGGCAAGGGCCGATATGCCAAGCCATTGTCCTACCCTGATAAGGCGTTTCTGAAGAGGGGTCTTAACCTCTTCCTCTTCCTGGAGCATAGTAGCAATACGACCGAGCTCTGTCTCCATCCCTGTTGCCACGACAATACCTTTGCCACGGCCATAGCTTACAATAGTCCCTTTATATGCCATATTCCGTCTGTCACCTATTGGCACTATTTCTTCATGTAAGGCAGATAATGACTTCTCTACCGGAACAGATTCTCCTGTAAGGGCTGCCTCCTCTATCCTTAACTGTGCAGACTCCATGAGCCTCATATCTGCAGGGACAACATTACCTGCCTCAAGGATTACTAAATCTCCCGGGACAACCTCTTTTGATGAAATAGAAATAATGCTGCCATCACGTATAACAGCGGCCGTAGGCGAGGCCATCATCTTCAATGCCTCCATTGCCTTCTCAGCCCTGTATTCCTGGATAAATCCGATAACCGCGTTTATGATAACTATCACCACAATGGCAATCGTATCTACTGCCTCACCGATTACACCGGAAATTATTGCTGCTATGATAAGTATAATGATCATGAAGTCCATGAACTGGGCGATCAGCATCCCGAGGGGGCCCTTCTTCTTCGCCTCTTTTAATTCATTAGGACCATATTCAAGGAGCCTTCGATTTATCTCGCCATGGGAAAGGCCGTTATGAGATGTATTCAGGACCTGCAGGACATCTTCAATTGACTTTTGATGGTATTTCATACTTAGTGGTGCAATTCTTTACACTATAATCATAAAAAAATCAAGGAAAAACGTCTTCTTGACTCAAGTATATATTCCATGATAGCCTTCCTACCCATGTTGATTAATCTCTTTTCTTACAAAAAGTTATACATGAAATTTACCAGGTTAATCATCCCCTCCCTGATAATCTTTTTAATCCTCCCCTCAATTACCGGTTGCGGAGGAAAGGTAATACTTACTGAAGAAGCCGTGAGGACAAGAAAGATATATGACTTCGTTTACGAATTAAAAGATCTTTATGAACAACATGACGAACAGATTTTATCTAAATTCTCTCAGGAATATATAAAAGATGCAAGTTGGATCAGAGAGGGCGTACTCGAAGATTTTAAGAGGTTCAATACTATATCCATGAGCATCTTTATTGACAGGATAGAAACCTTTAAAGAAAATGTACATATATCAATTCACTGGAATGGGACATGGAAGGATGATAAAAAGACATATATTGAGGGTGGCAGTGTTGTTCTTCTGACATCTAATGCTGGGGACACAATTCAAATAACCGGATTAAAGGGGGATAGCCCATTTGGCATCTCAAAAAAGTTTAATAGTTCAGAACCATGATGACTGATTTCCTTATTATAGGTAGTGGGATTGCCGGTCTCAGGGCAGCTATAGAACTGGGCAATCATGGTAAGGTCATGATTGTTACAAAGGACAGATACTTTGAAAGCAGCTCAAGCTATGCCCAGGGTGGTATTGCAGTAGTAATAGGTGAAGATGATACCCCGGAGTATCATATAGAAGATACTTTAAAAGCCGGAAGCGGCCTCTGTAAAAAAGATGCTGTTAAGGTGCTGGTAGAAGAGGGACCTGAATTAGTCAGCGAACTTATTAAATGGGGGGCACGTTTTGACAGGGATAAAGGGCAATTTCTGATTGGACTTGAAGGTGCCCATAGCAGAAGAAGGATACTCCACTTCAAAGACTCCACCGGGGAGGAGATAGTCAAGGTACTCAGAGAAAAGGCCCTTGAAAACCCCAATATAGCAAAACTCCCTAAACATTTTGTCATAGATATTATTATCAGGGATGATAACAGGTGTGCAGGCGCCATCATGTTAAACGAAGAAAACGGTGAAGTATTCCAGGTTATTTCAAAGGCTACAATTATCGCGACAGGAGGTGCGGGGCAGATATATCTTCGCACGTCCAATCCGCCTGGCGCCACCGGGGATGGGATGGCTATAGCATCCAGGAGTGGTGTTAAACTAATTGATATGGAATTTGTTCAGTTTCATCCCACTGCATTTGCCCTTTATGGTGCGCCATCCTTTCTTATTACAGAGGCACTTAGAGGGGAAGGGGCAATATTAAGGAATAATAAAAACAAAAGATTTATGCCTGCATACCATCCATTAGGAGAGCTTGCACCACGAGATGAAGTATCGAGGGCAATCCTGCGTGAAATGAATAAGAGCAGAGGGGATTATGTTTTTCTCGATGCCACCAATATAAAATCTAGTTTATTAAAGGAGCGATTTCCAACAGCGTTTTCAGCCTGCCTTAGATTTGGTTTAGATATTACAAAGGACCTGATCCCTGTCAGTCCCAGTGCACATTTTATGATAGGTGGTATTGAGACTGATATACGGGGAAGAACTTCTGTAAACGGTCTATTTTCATCAGGTGAAGTTGCATGTACAGGCGTCCATGGCGCAAACCGCCTTGCAAGTAACTCATTATTAGAGGCCCTTGTCTTTGGGGCAAGGGCAGGCGTTGAAGCAGCCAGGTATGCTAAAAAGGTCAGGCCGAAACCAAGGAATAAATATAAAAAATCGGATATAAAAATGGAGATAGAGAAAAATAAATCATCTTCACCTCTGAAGAGTTCTACCCTGACCACCATAAGTGAAGATTTAAAGAGAATCATGTGGGAAAATGTGGGAATAATTCGATCAGGGGCCTCCATGGAAAAGGCAATAGAAAATATAGATCGCCTCTTATCTGCTATTAAGGGATATAGCCTCTCCAGAAAAGGGTTGGAACTTGAAAATATGTTAACAACAGCCAGGCTTATTACATTATCAGCTATTAAACGAAAAGAGAGCATTGGTGCTCATTACAGGGAAGACTTTCCTGAATGGAGTGGAAAAAACAAGCATATAAGGATTTGATAGAATCGTAAAAAGTCCAAATCCCCCTCCCCGGGGTACCCATTGCGGCCGAAGGCCAATGCAATGGGTCGAGAGGGGATTAAGGGGAGGGGGATATAACTATCAGGATTCCGGTCTGACTACTGTAATATATATTTCCTGTAAACCCGCTTAACTTTATCAACATAGTTCACGGTTTCAGGGAAGGGGGGTATGCCGGTATGTTGTTTCACCCTCATCAATCCGGCATTATAGGCTGCAAGGGCAAGGTCGATATCCCAGTTAAAGTAGTCAAGGAGATATTTCAGGTATCTTGTACCACCATCAATATTATCCTCAGGATCGAAGACATTAAAAACCCCTAATTCAGATGCTGTCATTGGCATAAGCTGCATAAGACCGCGCGCCCCTTTTCTGGATACTGCACGTGGATTAAAATCTGATTCCACTGCAATTACAGCCTTAACAAGGGCAGGGTCAAGTCCATATTTATAAGACTTTGCTTCTATCAGTCTATTGTAATCTTTTCCTATTTCTTTGTTGCTGAGCCGCTCTTTTTCTTCTATCGGGGGGATTATCATATTATACTGAGGCTCTGTCGGGACATTAGTAAAGTGGATTGTGCCATTATCATCCACAAACGTATATATCTCTGCCTTAACAAGTTTAGAAGTCAAAATAATGGCTAATATCAATAGGAGGAATAACAAATATCGCACAATATCCTCTTTAACCTTACTATGGAGCTGTTTTGGAGAGATAAAACACACTGTTCTTTCTGTTCTCTTCTGTACTTGTATCACCGACTGCCCCCCCTGTAACATATATGTTAGAAGTGTTATTATCGGCAGCAACAGAGTGATGGAAAAGGGCATTCGGTAAAGGGGAATAACTTGATGGTGGCCCTAACTCACCGTTATCGTTGATAAAATAATGCTTGATGTCCGGATAAAAAGTATAACCGCTCGTGTCATCACCATTTCTCCCTCCTAAGACAAATAGATATCTGCCTGCAATCACAGAGGCATGGTCTATTAATGGTTTTATAAGATTATTTGATGAAGGTTTCCATTCCTCCAGAATACCATCGGGGGCTATCTTAGCATAATATATCTCTCTATGGAAGACCTGTGTCCCTCCGATACTGCCGCTATTTCCGCCTATTACATAAAGATAACTCTCTCCATTAATAGTGGTTACCACTGATGCATGTTTACTAAGGTCATATGGAAGGTCTGAGTTTGGATTATGTATCCACTTCATGATTGTGCCATCACTCATAATTGGGCCTGTCAGTACAGTGGCTACATTCTTCTTTAGCTCAACATTCCATCCACCCATTATATATATGTATCCATTGTGGGCAACTGCAGATTGAGCAAAAAGGCCGGCCTTATTTTGTAATTCACTGGGTAACTCAGGCAATGAAATAGGTGTGGTTTCCTTCCATGATCCGATACTGCCATCAGGGTTTATACTTGTATAATATACCTTTTCATTTAAGATAGTCTGGAATTTTAATGGATCCGGAAAAGGCGGATCTTTATACTGTGGCTGCTCTATGCCGCCAATTATATACATGTAGTTATTATAGGTCAGTAGTGAATGCCCCCTGAGATACCTGGGCATGG
The DNA here is from genome assembly GCA_001805205.1 of Nitrospirae bacterium RIFCSPLOW2_12_42_9. GTDB lineage: Bacteria > Nitrospirota > 9FT-COMBO-42-15 > HDB-SIOI813 > HDB-SIOI813 > HDB-SIOI813. The sequence continues at coordinate 8,571 of MHER01000165.1, forward strand.
GTGTAGCAGGACTAAAAGCGCCTAAAGATCCATCTGCATTAATGGGGGCATAATAGACATTTTTTGTAAATCCGCAATTCTGGTGATTACCATCACAACTCGAATTACCACCTGCCACATATAAGTAACCGTTCCATATGGTCGAGGCGTGGTCCCACATAGGTGTTGGCAGATTAACACCTGCATTGACCCACATCCGCTCCATGTTTGGTGGTGCCATAACTACTACTGTAATTGTATCACTTATCACTGAGCCATCAGGCAGAGTTAATGTCGCAGTAACGATAGTCTCTCCAGGTGATATGCCCGTAATCTCTCCAGTACTATTATTCACATTTACCACATTTTTATCATTTGATGTCCAGTTGACCTTGATATTTTCATAAGCCTTCCCTGTCATATCATAGGCATTCACAGAAAGCCGGTCACTCGTATTAAGGTCAATTGCCATAGTCTTCTTAGAATCAGTGGAAGGTTTTCCGGTCCATTCATTTGATAGATTGGAAGATAATATCCGGATGGTTGCTATGTCCTCCTTTTTCAGCCCATAATCAGTAAAGAGGTCATAAGTACCCATCTTCTTTCCTGAATCACTCCCGTTTCCTGAATCACTCCCGCATCCGGTAATGGTTATTAGAAGAATTATTATCCAAAGAACATTTTTGGGTATCTTCATATGCGTGCCTGCGGATTAAGTCTCAAGTCAGAATATATTCCTTTTTTATAATCCCTGTATCCAACCCATGCAATCATAGCGGCGTTATCTGTACAATACTCATGCCCTGGTATATATACATTAATTCCATATTTTCGGGCCTTTTTCTTCATTTCCTCCCTGAGTAAATTATTACAGGCCACACCACCTGATATAACAATCCTCTTAATTTCCTTTTCAATGGCTGCCTTTATAGTCTTTGATACAAGGACATCAACCACCGATTGCTGAAAACTTGCTGCAATATCAGCCTTGAAATCATCTTTACCCTTAAGAACATCCGGAATATCATCAACATGAGTAAAAGGATAAAGATCTCTTATGTGATTCAGCACTGCAGTTTTTGTGCCACTGAAACTAAAATCAAAATTTTTCTTCTTAATAAGTCCCCTTGGAAAGTCTATTGCTTCTGAATTTCCTGTTCTTGCACACCTTTCTATGGCAGGCCCTCCAGGATAACCAAGTCCTAATATTTTGGCGACCTTATCAAATGCCTCTCCGGCTGCATCATCCAGTGTAGACCCTAAAGGTCTATATTTTCCAATATCTTCAACAAGATAAAGATTTGTATGTCCGCCTGAGACAACCAATCCAATAAAAGGTTTCTGAACCCTCCTTTCAAGAAAGACAGCCCATAAATGGCCATCAAGGTGATTAACGCTTATAAGGGGAATATTTAAAGCATATGAGAGTGACTTTGCAAAGGAAACGCCTACAAGGAGAGCACCAATAAGTCCTGGACCTGTTGTCACTGCAATAGCATCAAGATCGCTCAATCCAATGCCTGCCTTTCCCATGGCTTCCTCAGTAATAGGATATATTACCTCTATATGTCTCCTGCAGGCCAGTTCAGGGACTACCCCGCCATATCTTCTGTGGACATCCCATTGATATCCCACAATACTTGATAATACTGTACGACCATCTTTTAATACTGCAGCAGCGGTCTCATCACAGGATGTCTCTATGCCAAGGATATAACTCATTAGTTCATACTGAAAAGCGTCAACTCATTATTAATCCAGTATCTCTGACACACTTACTATATCGATCCCCTCTTTCTCAAAATCAGACATCTTTTCCCTGAGTGCTGCTATAGTCTGTTTCCTCGGATGACCTATAACTGTAGCCTCACCATGCTTCTTTGCTATTTTGATTGCCTTATCTATCTGCCCCTTAATATACTCTATATCAGGGGAATTATCCAGAAAGACATCACGGGTCTCACTCTTAATACCCAGATCCTTTGCTATTTCATAGGCAACAGAATCCGGGGATGTCCTGCTGTCAAGAAAAAAGAGGCCCTTTCTTTGAATCTCCTGAAGCAGGATATTCATTGCTGTCCTGTCCTCGGTCAGGAGGGAACCCATATGATTATTTATACCTGTAATATGAGGCACTGCCTCAATATCCAATCTTAATTGCCTGAGCATTTCATCTTCCGACATATTCTGCAATATAACTCCATTTCCCGGATTTTTCTCCTGACTTTTCGGCTCCATAGGGAGGTGTAATATTATCTCATAATTAAGACGGTTTGCTTCTTCAGCTATTCTGGATGAGAATTTCTCGTGAGGAAGTATAGAAAATGTAAGAGGTATACCGAGATCTAAAAATTTCCTGAATACCTTTCTATCATTTCCTATGTCATCAATAATGATCGCTACCCTCGCTGAATGCGAGGAAGTCTCAGGAGTAGTATCTTTCACCGGATGCTCATCCTGAAGCGCGACCCCGCTGTCTTCCGAATCAGGCAAATCAGGGGAGATCCCCGGTTGTTTATATTCTTTTAATTTAATAAGCAGAAGTGCAATGGTAAGGAAGAAAAGAACTGGTATCAATATCCAGAGGAAGAGTTTTTTCAGTTAAACCTCAGCCATAACCTCTTCTTCTATAAACTCCGGCTTGCCATCCCTGAGTACAATCTTAATCCTCTTGGATTCCTTGAATCTACCCTTTATTATCTCCTCAGAAAGCGGATCCTCAATAGACCTCTGGATTGCCCGCCTCATTGGCCGTGCACCGTATGATGGCTGAAAACCTTCTGTTATTAACCACTCTTTTACCTCATCTGTAATTTCAAGGTGCATATTACCAATTGCGAGACGTTCATTTACCTCAGATATCAATATCTCAATTATCTTTCCAAGATGCTCTTTATTAAGCGGGTGGAATATGATAACCTCGTCAACACGGTTCAGAAACTCCGGGTTAAATACTTCCTTCAGTTGAGAAATTATCGACCCCTTCATCTTAATATACTGATTCTCTTCAGATGCCTTCTGGAAGCCAAGGGTAGAACCTTTCTCTATAACCCTTGCACCAATATTGGAAGTCATTATTATGATAGTATTCCTGAAATCAACCCTTCTTCCAAAACTGTCTGTCAGACAGCCATCTTCGAATATCTGTAACAATACGTTGAACATATCATGGTGTGCCTTCTCTATCTCATCAAAGAGAATAACTGAGTATGGACGCCTCCTGACCTTCTCCGTAAGCTGACCGCCTTCTTCATATCCAACATATCCGGGAGGTGCCCCCATCAGCCTTGAAGAGCTGAACCTCTCCATGTATTCGGACATATCTATCTTTATGAGTGCATCTTCATTATCAAAGAGGTATTCTGCAAGTGCCTTTGCAAGTTCTGTCTTCCCAACACCTGTAGGGCCAAGGAATATAAACGAGCCAATCGGACGTGTTATCCCTTTCAATCCGGCCCTTGAACGCCTTATTGCCTTTGCAATAACAGATATAGCCTCGTCCTGCCCAACCACACGTTTATGAAGTTCCTGCTCTATATTAAGTAATCTCTGTGTCTCCCCTTCTTCAAGTTTCACCAGGGGGATGCCGGTCATCTTTGATACTATATGGGCAACCTCTTCTTTACCGACAACAGGCTTTGTCTTGTCCATCTGACTTCTCCAGTCCCGCTTCGCTTCATCAATAATATCCCTCAACCTCTCTTCTTCTTCCCTGAACTTGGCAACCGCCTCATACCTCTGCAGCCTGTTTACTACATCTTTCTCACGCATTACATTCTTCAACTCCTGCTCTACTGCGCGTATCTTATCAGGAACGAAATGTGAAACCAGTTTTGCCCGTGACCCTGCCTCATCAATTACGTCAATTGCCTTGTCAGGAAGGTACCTGTCAGTTATATACCTGTCAGAAAGCCTTACTGATTCTTCTATTGCCTCATCTGTTATAAAGATATTATGGTGCTCTTCATACTTTCTGCGGAGACCCTTCATAATCTCTACTGTCTCTTCAATGCTTGTTGGATTAACATAGATGGGTTGGAACCTCCTCTTTAATGCACCATCTTTTTCAATATACTTCCTGTATTCATCAAGGGTTGTTGCGCCTATACACTGAATCTCACCGCGTGCAAATGCAGGCTTGAGCATATTGGATGCATCTATTGACCCCTCTGCAGCACCTGCTCCTACAAGTGTATGAAGCTCATCAATAAAAATAATTATATTACCGGCAGTTGTAATCTCCTTCATTATTACTTTAAGCCTCTCTTCAAACTGCCCCCTGTATTTTGTACCTGCAACAAGGGCGCCAAGATCAAGGGCTATAACCCTTTTGTTTAAGAGGTTGTCAGGGACTTCAAGATTTACTATCTTTTGTGCCAGTCCCTCTACAATAGCAGTCTTCCCAACACCTGCCTCCCCGATAAGGACAGGATTATTCTTGGTCCTCCTGGTAAGGATCTGCAGCACCCGTTCAATCTCATCATCACGTCCGATTACCGGATCGAGCTGGCCTTCAACTGCAAGTACAGTTAGATCTCTCCCGAACTCATCGATCGCAGGGGTATTGCTCTTTTTCTCCCGTTCTTTGGTTTGGACCCTTTTAAGAAAACTTAATGTAAGTTGTCTTGCAGTCAGGAGATTAGCACCGAGACTTCTCAATATCTTACCGCCAATCCCTTCTTCCTCTCTGATAAGCCCTAAAAGAAGATGTTCACTGCTAACAAAATTATGTCCAAGTAGTTTTGCCTCTTCTATGGCGTATTCTATAACCCTTTTAACTCGTGGAGTAAATGGTATTTCTCCATAGGTCATGGTCACACCGCCTGAAGGCAGATTCCTCTCAACCTCCATGCGGATCTGTTCTGGAGAAAGCCCCATCTTTTTTAACACTATTAATGGGGCACCATCCCCATCCCTTAATATTGCAAGGAGGAGATGTTCTGTTCCGAGATAATCATTCTGATGCTTTTCTGCCTCTTCTCTTGCCAGAATAATGATTTTTCTTCCCCGGTCAGTGAATCGTTCAAACATTTGACCCCCTTTTGTTAGATATATTTACTGAACTTGCCTTTATTTTATCGTAGTTTAAATCTATATGTCAAGCTACCTTGAAAAATGTTCAAAAGATGGTTTGTCAACCTGTTTGTAAGTAATATGTTGACAATCAAACTTTGTTGTAATACTATCTCTGCTAATTTAATTAGCAAGATTAGTGCCTGAAAAAATATATCATTATTTATGCAAGAAAAGATAGATATTATTGGAGAGAATGCCTTAGCCGGTAAGGGGATTTCACATGATGATGCATTATTTGTCCTCAGGCTTGAAAAAAGATATTTGTCACATCTTCTTACATGGACTGACAGTATTCGTCAAACTTTTAACGGCAATAAAATTAACCTCTGCTCTGTAGTCAATGCCCGTTCAGGCGGCTGCTCTGAAGATTGTTCTTTTTGTTCCCAATCAGTTCATTTTAATACAGGCATAGGAACCTATCCCCTACTTCCTGTTGAACAAATTCTAAAAGAGGCTATAAAGGCAAAATCATCCGGTGCTGCAAAATTTTGCCTCTCTACAAGTGGAAATGGTATTGGGAATATAAGAGAACTTGAAAAAATTTGTGAAGTAATAGAGAAGATAAAAAGGGAAACAGATATAAATGTATGTGCAACCCTTGGGGCTTTAACTTACGATGAGATAAAGAACCTCAGGAGGGCCGGTCTAACACGGTTTCATCATAATCTTGAGACATCAGAGGCATACTTTCCTAATGTATGTACTACACACACTTATCAGGACAGGATAGATCGTGTTAAGATTGCAAAGGAGTTAGGTCTGTCCACATGCAGTGGTGGGATATTTGGAGTTGGGGAGACTATTAAAGACCGTGTCGATCTTGCCTTTGAACTGAATGAATTAGATGTTGACTCCATCCCCATTAACTTTCTCATGCCGATCCCGGGTACACCTCTGGAAGACGTGCCATCACTTACCCCGGCAGAATCTCTGAAAATAATTGCCATGTTCAGATTAATAATGCCTGAGAAGGAGATTCGAGTATGCGGGGGGAGATTAACAGTCCTTCGTGACCTGCACCCTCTGATATTTCATGCTGGTGCAAACGGGATGATGATAGGTAACTATCTGACAAGGAGTGGAAGGACATCAGATAAAGACATGCAGATGCTTTTTGATTTAGGGCTGGAAATTGCAACTCTATAGTGTCAGGATGCGGGCCGCATTAAATGGAACT
>MHER01000166.1 GCA_001805205.1 Nitrospirae bacterium RIFCSPLOW2_12_42_9
TTCAGCCACAGTCCTGATGCATGTCCTGTTCACACCACCTACCTGCATGTCTTTTTCACAGGAATAGAATCTTATGCCTGTATAGGGAGATGAGAGAAAAGAGAGGACACCGAGGATGGGGACTGAGATATAAAGTCCAATACTAACGAGGATGAACCAGTTCAGCAGACGGCTATTCATAAATGGGCCTGTGACTCCTTATTAAAGATATATCAAAGATTATGCAGGAATTATACCAGATATTGGGTAGGTAGCAAAGCTGGTTGGCAAGAAGTTAAAATTGCTTCTATTTCTGGCCTGTGAACATTTAATGTTTTCTCCAGACCACTTTGACTTTATATTTTGCAATCATGGCATCTGAAGTAATAATTGGGAGTTTTTCAAGCTGCGCCTGAGCTATAATTATGCGGTCAAAAGGGTCCCTGTGGTGGGTGGGCAGATTAAAAACGTGGAGGGCAGGGGTTCAAAAAAACTGTTTTTTATGACAATAAGACCTTTTGCACTTCCTGGCCTCCGTTTAATCACCTTACCTTGCACAGGAACTAAACGGGCTATAGGTTTACCCGCTTTTGCTATAATGATCTCTTCTCCGCTCTCCACTCTGCTTAAAAGACCCGAAAAATGGGTCTTTGCGTCGTGTATATTTACCTTCGCCATTTATACCCCCGATTATTTTGATGATGTTAGTATGGACTAATCATACGACTAAGTCAAGTTTTATACGAATTTGTTTTATACGAATTTGACATCAATTCTATGTGAACATGCAACTCTTTAGATTGATTCGCCTTCAGCATCCTCTGTCCCCGAAGCTATCCAATTAGTATGTTGATCTGATTCCAGTGAGGAAGGTGAAGCCATAGTTCCGGAAATCTGCTGTGTTTGCATACTCCTCATCAAAGATATTATTAAGTTTGAGGAAAAGATCGAGGGGTCCGAATGCAGCGCTTTTACTGAGCATGTTGTAAGATGCTGCCATATTTACAACAGTATAGGATGGAATGGTATTGGTAAGGGGTTTGCCATCAAATCCAATGATACCGGCGAGATTCGGATCAAAGGAATCGCCAACATAAATGGCATTAATATCCAAAACAAGCCTCTTTATTGGTTTATAAACAATATCGAATGTCCATTTATAATCCGGTCTGTATGAGAGAGGCTCATCTGTCTGGAGATTCCTTGTAATTAATCTTGTATATTCAATTTCTGTTTTTATGCCTTCTGTAATCTCCCATTGTATTGATGTCTCGAAACCCCTTATCTCTGCTTTACCAACATTTACAAGAGTAAATATTGTAGTATCACTGCTCCAGTCTATCAGGTCTTTGAAGTCTGTCTTAAAGATCGTAGCATCAATAAACAGATGACTATTCAGTAAGGGCTGTCTTAGTCCGGCTTCAATACTGACACTCTTTTCAGGCTTAAGGTCTTGATTTCCCATAAAGGGATTATATAACTCGTTGAGGCTTGGTACTCTGAAACCATGGGCATATGCTGCCCTAAAAGTTGTTTGATGCTCAGGATTAGTAAATAGTATAGCTGCCTTCGGGGTTAGTTCATCATAAGACCCGGGGCTGTTTTCAAATCGTGCCCCTGCTGTAAAAGAAAAGGAATCTTTTATTTTGTACAGGTTCTGAAGATAGACCGCCCTTATTAGTCTGTCTTCCTTGATCTCAGGCTCTACAGCAGATAGGGCTGTGTCTAAAGCATCAGTGTTTCCTCTTTCTGTTTTTTCCACCCTTTCCAGAGTATACTGGATACCTGCTGTAACAATATCCCTTTCTCCAATATAGAAATTATTCTGCATCTCGAATATGTCCCTGAAAGAATCTATGTTTAACATCCATCCATACGGAGATGGTCTGTTTGTTGTTGGCGTATCTAATGTGTTATCCATATCAAAGTCAAGATTGTATATGGCAAGCTTTAACTGATAGTCCCAGCTTAAAAGAGCAGTTTGGGATAATTGTATACTGTTTATCCAGCTTTTCTCACTGGCATGAGCGTCTTCATCTATAAAAAATGCATAATCTCCTGCGCTATCTTCTTCACAACATAACGCCCTATCATATTTATCCCATTCCCAGTAATATGTTGAGAATTGAATAGAAGAGAGGACACTCAATGGCTGGTTTATTTTCCCTGTAATGGTGTTATTCCAGTATGGTCCGGAATATTTAAAACCATCAGTACTAAACCGCTCATATCCAAATGTATAACTTGTATCATCAGACTTACCTGTGTAAAGTAGATTGCCATTGAACGTTTTATAAGTCCCACCGCTCAAAGAATATGATGTCCCAGGCCTATCCATTGTTATAACATTTATAACTCCACCTGCTGCCTCAGAACCGTATAAGGCACTATATGAACCTTTTATCACTTCTATTCTATCAAGATTACTAAGAAGTAAGGCGCCCATCTCAGGGATTTGGTCAAAAGGTGGATTAATCTTTATGCCATCTATCATGAAAACTGTATGTTTATACGATGCGCCCCTTATCATAATTGTTGCACCGGGGTCAGCACTGCCACGGGTAAGTAAATTAAGACCGGAGACAGCGTTTAATGCTTCATCTAAAGTGACAGCCTGTTTGTCAGATATTTCCTGATGTGTTATGACCTCTACTGATGCAGGTACTTCAGAAATGGGTTCTTCTATCTTGCTTGCAGTGACTACAACAGGTTCAAGTTCAATTGGTTGATTTTCTTCTGCAAAGGCAGGTTGGGCCAGAGAGAAACAGAATATAATTACAATTATGTAATAAATATACATTGAGCGTGACCTGAGTTTTGATACTACCGTTAATAAGGTAACATTTCATAACATATATTCTCAGACATTGCAACTTTTTTTATTCCATAAAACGGAGATTGACTGGTGATTTAATTAATTTTAACCTATTTCCTGGGATTCCAGCTTCCCCTTGTTTTTGGGTTGTGCAATATGATAATATTGGCTAACCTTATTAATTTATAAGGTCTAATGAGGAAATAAAGATCAGGTCTGATATTTCATCAATGGAGAGGTAATTGTGGTGCAGATAAAGCGGGCTATCATTAGTTTATCAAACAAGAGTGGTATTGTTAATTTTGCAAAGAAACTGTCAGAGATGGGGGTATCTATTTTATCAACAGGTGGTACAGCAAAAGTCCTGAAAGAGGCTGGTATAAATGTGACTGATATTTCAGCATATACTGGATTTCCTGAGATGATGGATGGGAGGGTAAAGACACTCCATCCAAAGGTACATGGCGGGATACTTGGAAGGCGTGACAATGAAGAGCATATGAAGCAGATGAAGGGTGCGGATATTGAACCCATTGATATGGTGGTTATAAACCTTTATCCTTTTGAGGCTGTAACATCAAGACCTGATTGTACGTTTGAAGAGGCTATCGAGAATATTGATATTGGCGGGCCATCAATGGTGCGGTCTGCTGCTAAGAACTTTGAGTTCGTTGCAGTGGTAACAGACCCTTCTGATTACAGCGCCATTTTAAAGGAGATGGAAGGTTCCGGAGGAACTCTTTCAAGGGAAACAAGGTTCAGACTTGCAAGAAAGGCATTTGCTACTACTGCAAGGTATGACCTGCTGATCTCACATTATCTTGAGGATGCAGCTACTAAAAAAGAAGAGTCCATACACTTTCCTGAGATTTATACACCGGTATTTGAGAAGGTACAGCATTTAAGATACGGTGAAAACCCTCATCAGAGGGGGGCCTTTTACAGAGAGCTTGGATACAACGGGGCAGCGATCTCAAGGGCAAGGGTCCTTCAGGGAAAAGAGATGTCATACAATAATTATCTTGATGCAAACTCTGCTCTGGAGCTTGTAAGGGAATATGATGAACCGAGCACAGTCATAATCAAGCATAATAACCCATGCGGAGTCGCTTCTGCGGATGACCTTAAGGACTCATACTGTATGGCAAGGGATACAGACCCTGTTTCAGCTTTTGGAGGAGTTATTGCCTTTAATACACTGGTTGACGAATACACTGCTGAAGAGGTTTTAAAGATGTTTGTTGAGGTTATTGTTGCACCGGAATATACAGAAGAGGCCCTGAAATTATTTCAGAAAAAAGGTAATGTCAGATTGCTTGAAGTTGGACCACTTGACGCTATACCTGAAGGATATATGGATTTTAAGAGGGTGGTGGGTGGTGTTCTATTACAGGATATGGATCAGGGGATTAATGGAGACCTTAATAACCTTAAGGTGGTCTCTTCACGTCAACCTACTGAGGAAGAGATTGAATCCATGAGATTTTCCTGGAGGGTATGTAAGCATGTAAGGTCAAATGCAATTGTCTTTGGCAGGGGTAAACAGACCATAGGGATTGGCGCAGGTCAGATGAGCAGGGTTGATTCGGTAAAGCTCGCAATATCTAAAGCAAGGACGGATGTGAGGGGTTGTGTCATGGCATCTGATGCATTTTTCCCGTTCAGGGATGCAATTGATGAGGCCGCAGGGGTGGGTATTACTGCAATAATACAGCCGGGTGGTTCAATTAAAGACCATGATGTAATTAAGGCAATTGATGAGTACAAGATGGCTATGGTATTTACAGGTGTAAGGCATTTCAGACACTAATTATGAAAGTATTAGTCATAGGTGGCGGCGGCAGGGAGCATGCCCTCGTATGGAAGATATCCAGTAGTCCAAAGGTAGACAAAATCTTTTGCGCACCCGGGAATGCCGGGATTTCCAGGATTGCCGAGTGTGTTTCAATCAGGGCCGATGATGTTCAGGGCCTCTTATCTTTTGTTAAGCATAATAAAATTGATGTAACTGTAGTTGGACCTGAGGCACCCCTTGTACTTGGAATATCTGATGCCTTCAGGTCAGAAGGTCTTAAGATATTTGGTCCTTCAAAGGCTGCATCAAAACTTGAAGGGAGCAAGGCATTTTCCAAGAATATAATGCTGAAATATAATATTCCTACAGCAGAGGCAGGTGTTTTTACAGATTATGATAATGCTATTGAATATATCAGAAAGAAAGGTACTCCAATAGTTATCAAGGCTGATGGTCTTGCTGCCGGGAAAGGAGTTATAGTTGCAACAAATGAAAAGGAAGCGGCTGATGCTGTTAAAGCAATGATGATTGACATGGTCTATGGAGATGCCGGTAAGATGATTATTATAGAGGAGTGTTTAACAGGGGAGGAGGTATCCTTCCTTGTTTTTACAGACGGGAGGGATATTATCCCTATGCCATTGTCTAAAGATCATAAAAGGGTATTTGATGATGATAAAGGCCCTAATACAGGTGGGATGGGTGCATATTCACCAGTGCCTGGTATAAGTGATGAGATGTACTTAAGAATCATGGATGATATCATAGTGCCTGTAATTGAAGGGCTTGAAAGAGAAGGATACAAATATGAAGGGGTTTTATACACAGGGCTTATGATAACCCGTGATGGTCCCAGGGTACTTGAGTTTAATTGCAGGTTCGGAGACCCTGAGGCACAGCCGATAAT
>MHER01000167.1 GCA_001805205.1 Nitrospirae bacterium RIFCSPLOW2_12_42_9
CCCCAATATGTTTGAGTATACTCTTTGATGTCTGGTAGTCTGTAATAAACGCAACAACCCGCATATTGCCCCCGCATTTTATACATTGGAGCGGGTTTAATTTCTATATTTCAAAGGACCAGATCACCTGAAGCCCTTTATCTCTTGCATATTCCTCGACCTCAGGTTCTACAGAATATGTCACTACCAGAAGAAACCTGTCCCTGGTTATTATCCCTTTATTTTCAAGACGGTCTACCAATTTCAGAAAATCGTCTATATGCTTCTTTGCAAGACGCGCCTTGGCCTCTCCGATTATATGCAATATCTTTTTGCCCTTTCTACCTGTTCCATAAATATTTATTTCATCATGTCTGCCGTTGTATTTCACAAACTTTCTAACCAGGGGAGAGTCTACCTCTATCTCATATCTGCTTCTCAAAAGAGTAGGCAGGGACTTTATTGCCCTGTCCTCAAGCCCATAACCAACTGCATCGGAGAGACCTCCTACCATTATACGAGTATCTTTAATCGCCATTGCAAGTTCCCTGACCTCTACCTCCGTCCTCCTCTGTGCCTCGGCAAGCTCCTCCACCACTGCCTCAAGCCTTGTCAGCCTCTCCTCCGTCCTCCTCTGTGCCTCGGCAAGCTCCTCCACCCTCTGCTCTGTACGCTTCTGCGCCTCGGCAAGCTCCCTAATCACTTCTTTAAGTTCATTAAATTCTGTCTTTGTTACTGTATTCTTCAGCTCTTCATAAACTACCCCTATAACCTCGGCTATCTTTCTTGCCGCCGAAGCCTCCATTGTCTCCTTCAACTCATCGAATATTTTAAGTGTATTTATCATGGCACAAATATTGTAACATAAAAATTAAAAATACAGCTAACTATTTAAAACTTCCTTCTGAAATCAAGGCAGGTCTTATATGTTGTATATCTAAAAAAATATAAAGGGAGGTTATAATACTAAAGACTAAAAACACCTATGAGAAGAACTTCAGGTAATCAGAATATCCCTAACCCATTACTCTAATCAAAACTATTCACACACTCTACAACATATGCCGTATCATTTTCGCTCTGAAGTGGTTCAACCGGCAAGCATCGTGATTTGTTTCATGGGATTAGTTTTCCTCCTTTTTGATTATGAGATTACCGCCTTCTAAGCCGTATTCATTGCCGCAATAACCGCAGGTGGAACCTCCCTCATTAAATCTGAGTGTGACACCGCACTTGCAGGCCCATCCCTTCTGTTTTGCGGGGACGCCGGCTACGATGGCATAATCCGGGACATCTGTTTTAACAACAGCGCCGGCGCCTATCACAGCATATCTTCCTATGGTGGTTCCGCATACGATCGTCGAATTTGCGCCTATGGTTGCGCCTCTTTTGACGAGGGTTGGCAGGAATTCGTGCTTTCTCTCTATAAAGGCCCTGGGGTTATACACATTAGTAAATACGCATGAAGGCCCGCAGAAGACTTCATCCTCTAATACTACACCTTTATACAGTGATACATTATTCTGGACCTTACACTTATCGCCTATAGTTACATCCGGACCGATGACTACATTCTGACCGATAATGCAGTTCTTCCCTATCCTTGAGCCTTTCAGGATGTGTGAGAAGTGCCATATCTTTGTGTTTTCTCCTATTTCGCAGGGATCGTCTATGATGGCTGTTTCGTGGGCAGTGTACTTAGGATAGAGATCCTCGGTCCCCCTCACCCTGTCCCTCTCCCGCGAGGGGAGAGGGTAATTGGAGACTTTACTACCCAACAATGTATTCTCAGCCTCCTCCAGGACTTTTAATACCCTGAGGCCTTCTTCGCCGTCTGTCTTAGAGTTTTTCCGGCTGGTAACGCATTCTATGAAATGTCTGCACTCCTCCTTGAGGGGCTCTGCCGTATCTACCTGTACAGGTTCTATCTCTGCCTTCTGTGCCACAGGGACCCTGTTTACCCACTCAACCTTATGGGGATAGAGGAATAATTTTTCCTTTGTCATGTCATCAAAGACTGCCATCTTCTTTCCGCCTACAACCACGAGCTTCTGTTCTTTGAATGGATGGAGCCAGCTTACAAAGATATGGGCCTTGACCTTGCTCGGAAAATCGAGTGTTGTCAATGTGGTATCATATAAATCCCTTTGAAGATAATCGCCGCCGAAGGCTGTAACTTTTGTAGGAGATTCTCCGAGTAGCATAAGGATAAGTGATATATCATGGGGTGCAAAGCTCCAGAGGATGTTCTCCTCTGTTCTCAACTTCCCGATGTTCAGTCTGTTGGAATATATATATTGAATCTTTCCCAGCTCACCATGGTCTATCATCTCCTTCAGTTTGATGGCTGCCGGATGGTATTGGAGGATGTGACCGACCATAAGGACCCTTTCCAACTTCCTGGCTATTTTAACAAGCTCATCCCCTTCTTTTACTGTTAGTGCCAGAGGTTTTTCAACAAAGACATCCTTCCCTTTCTGCAAGGCAGCTTTCACAAGCTCATAATGGGTTGAGGCTGGTGTGGCTATTGCGAGGGCCTTAATGTCCTCATCTTTTAAGACCTCGTTAAAGGATGTTGTTGTATTAATACCGGGATAATCCTTCATCATCTGCTTTAGCCTGTTCGTATCTGTGTCGCAGACGGTTTGAAGTACCTGTAGTTCGTAGAAATTTCTGACGAGGTTCTTTCCCCAGTATCCGGAGCCTATGACTGCGATTTTGATATCTTCTTTCATATGATCCCCCTCACCCTATCCCTCTCCCGCAAGGGAAGAAGGTAATTAAGCCTTTCTGATTTTATCACTCTGGATATCTTTAGCTGCATTGCGTGTATCTACTACCAGTTTTGCATGATCGACTATCCATTTGTAGTCGTAGCTCGTATGGTTTGTGGCTATAACAACACAGTCGTATTTGCCAAGCGTCTCTTCTGATAATTCTACAGATTCCATTTCAAGCTTATGTTTCCTCATCTCCGGGAGTTTAGGTACATAGGGGTCGTTATAATCTACCAATGCCCCTTTCTGCATCAATAATTCTATGACGTGAAGGGATGGGGACTCCCTCATGTCATCAACATCTTTTTTATAGGCGGCTCCAAGGACGAGTATTTTAGAACCCCTGATGGCCTTTCCATGCTCGTTCAGGGCATCCATAATCTTCTGGACCACATAGTATGGCATGAAGGTGTTTATCTCTCCGGCCAGCTCGATAAACCTGGTCTGGAAATCATACTCCCTCGCCTTCCATGTGAGATAAAATGGGTCAATGGGGATACAGTGGCCTCCGAGGCCTGGACCCGGATAGAAGGGCTGAAAACCAAAGGGCTTTGTCTTTGCCGCCTCTATCACCTCCCATACGTCTATCCCCATCCGGTCAAAGAGCATCTTCAGTTCATTGACCATGGCAATATTTATGCTCCTGTAGATATTCTCGAGGAGTTTTGTGGCCTCCGCAGCCCTTGTGGATGATACCGGAACCACCTTTTCTATAATCTTTGAATACAGTGCAGTTCCTGCATTAAGACACCCCTGTGTCACTCCACCAACCACTTTCGGTATAGTCCTGGTGTGAAACTGCGGATTAGCCGGATCTTCTCTCTCCGGAGAAAATACGAGAAAGAAATCCTCACCCACTTTAAGACCCTTTTTCTGAAACAGCGGGAGCAGAATCTCCTCAGTGGTACCAGGATAGGTTGTGGATTCTAAGGATATAAGATGCCCCTTTCTTAACCACTTTGCTATCTCCTGCGTTGTCCCTTCTACGTATCGCATATCAGGTTCCCGTTTATCGGTAAGGGGGGTGGGAACGCAGATAATAATAGCATCTGCATTTTTTAATTGTGACATGTCCAGTGTAGCATGGAAGATGCCGCCGGTTGAGAACCTGGATATGGCCTCTGATGGGATATGCTTTATATAGGACCTCCCCTGATTAAGGTTTTCTATCTTCCGGGGGTCTACATCAAAACCTATGACTTTAAATCCCTCTTCACAGAATCTCAGGACGAGAGGCAGGCCTACGTAGCCAAGACCTATGATGCCAATCCTTGCAGAACGGTTTTCTATCTTAGAGATAAGTTCTTTATAAATCATATTTAACCTCCTTTATCACCCGGGCAGGCTGCCGCCATACTGTTATGCCGACAGCCTTCCACTTAATGTCATATATTTATCAGTCTCGCAATGACATTGCCATGTTCATTTGAATGTCTTTACTTTAATGAACAAAGCCTCTCTCTTTTTACACCATACTGCTCCAGGTGTCCAGAAACCTTTTCAATGGGATCTTCACTTGTTATCAATAGCTTGTCAAACGACAGCACCTGAAGTGCCTCAACAGGTTGAATCCTGTAACCGAGGAATCTTTTCCCTGCTCCTGTATCGTCTACAATAGCCACAAGGTCTAAAGAACTATTTTGTAATGCAAGCAATGATATTTCAGCAATTACAGTAGCCTTATAAAGAACTATAGATTTAACACCCTCTCTTTCGAGTTCAGCAAAAAAATTCCCTATCCTCTCTCTGGCATCAGAAAAGACCTGGTAAGACTTTATGATATAACGGTAAGTCAATAAACTCTTTTCAGCAATTCCAACAGGAGTTAATAAATAATATAGACGCCTTTTCCCGGCATGACCGATCTGGATATAACCCTGCTGGGCCAGACGTTTGAGATAGCTGTTAACCATCCCAAGGCCTATACCCAGCTTCTTACTGAGATCACGCTGTGTAACAGGTCTTCCTTCTGCTACCTCTTCGAGGATCTGAAGGATTCGAAAGGAGTCTGCATCTTTATTGCCCTGTCCGGAATCAATAGTGTGGGTTTCTTTATTAAGCCTTCTACTTTTCATTCTATTTACAAATGGATGTTCTATACAAGAACATAGCAAAATTAATGCCATTTAGTATGAAAGATCAATATTATCTTATTATTCACTTGGTTATGTGAATAGTTAACTTAGCCATAAAAAGCAGGATTAAAACTGACATGTAGAGATATTACCCATTTTTTTGTATAAAGTAAATTAGAATGTTCTTAATAAGAACATTCTATTGCTTTCTAATATAAGGATTTAATTGCTATAAATCAATAAGTTATAGAATCTTGAGTGTATTAATTAAGGCTTGCATCATAATAAATAATACCCTGGAGACACACATGTGTAACAATTACCCACTCAAATAATAAAGTTAGAAATCGAGTCAGTTGGTCAGCAATTCTCGGTGAATATTTTATGAGATTGCTTCGCTTCGCTCGCAATGACATGTAAAGTTACTTATTGCTGTTACTATAGTTAAAGGACTTCACATGTCAGATTTTTAATGGTAAGATACAGTGTTTATAAAAAAGAAAGGAGTACGTTAATGTCGCAAAAATGGAAGATAATTCTGGGGGTTATAATTCTCGTATTAATCGCTGTCGGTTTGTATTCAGGCAAGTTAATCAGGGATGCACGAAGATATAATGAATATATAGACAAGGGATACGAACTGCTTCTTAACGGTAGACATGAGCCAGCCCTCCCTTTATTCCAAAATGCCATGAAGATACGACCATATAGCTATGATCCTCATTATGGGGTTGGGGCTATCTATCTAAAACAACGTAATCTTCAGTCCGCAATAGACGAGCTTGAGCTTGCTGTGAAGATCAATCCGGATGCTGTAGAGGCCCGCTACTCACTTGGTGTAGCATATCACAGGATGAATAATTATCCACTTGCCTTAAGGGAATATGAAGAGGTACTAAAGAAAAAACCGTCAGTACAGGTTTATAATAATGTTGGAGGAATTTATCTTGAACAGGGGAAATATGAAGAGGCCCTTGACTTCCTAGGTAAATCAAAAAACTGAACCTCATCCTACTCTCCAAAATCTAAGGCGTCAAGGAGATTTTATTTGTTTTTGGGGGTCTTTCAAGGGGCGTCAGCAGTGGGTATGGATGAGATTTTCCTATTTTGTACCGTTTTGTCGGTTTCACCACCGGCAAGGGGGGGGAACACCCTGTTTTTGGGCACACTTCTCTGACAGGGCTTTTGGGGATTTTTTAATTGACATACTCGGGATCATGTAAGTAGGTCTCCACAGGAGGTATGGAATCCCAAAAGACGATATCCGGGATATTGGTTGTTGGGGTTTTCGCTTTTAAGGGAGGAGGTCTTATGGTCTCCTCCCCAATATGTTTGAGTATACTCTTTGATGTCTGGTAGTCTGTAATAAACGCAACAACCCGCATATTGCCCCCGCATTTTATACATTGGAGCGGGT
>MHER01000168.1 GCA_001805205.1 Nitrospirae bacterium RIFCSPLOW2_12_42_9
TATCTCTTTATCTTTATAATTTCTTATAATACCTACAGCCTCTCTCATCATCGGGATATCCATATTATCCAGCATGATAATATCTGCCCCTGCCTCAGCAGCCTCTCTGACCTCTTCTAAATTCTTAACCTCAACCTCCACCTTGATTGTATGCGGCGACTTATCCCTGACAATATTTGTAGCCACTCCAACACCTGATGTCAATGCAATATGATTTTCCTTTATCAAAATCCCGTCAAACAGTCCAAACCTGTGATTCCGGCATCCGCCAATCCGAACAGCATATTTCTCAAGGATCCTGAGCCCTGGTGTGGTCTTCCTCGTGTCAACTATCCTAACTGGCAGACCTTTCACAGCCTCTGCATATCTCCTGGATAAGGTTGCAATACCTGACAGCCTCTGTAAAAAATTCAGGGCAACCCTCTCTCCGGTAAGAAGGGCCTTTGCCTTTCCATGCACCCTGATGATTTTAGTGCCCGCACTGATTGATTCTCCGTCTCTTGCTAATGTCTCAAAGACTGCATCAGGGTCAAGGGTCTTAAAGACCTCTTCAGCAACCAGGATACCTGCTGCAATTACATCCTCTTCTGCTGTGATAAATCCTTCAGCGATTTGATCTTCTGCGATAAGCAGGGATGTTGTGATATCACCTGGACCAATATCTTCGGATAAGGCATTTTCTATAACAGACCGGATATATGTTAATGGCAGGTCATTACCCATCCTTATTTCTTAAGCCATGACAGGTTGGCCTTAATCCTCTCTTTCTGGTCTATAAATTCTTTGTATTTCTCTTTTTCTTTCAAAACTACCTCCTCAGGTGCTTTATCAACAAAGGCTTTATTTGAGAGTTTAATTTCAATCCTTGTTATTTCATTATCTATTCCTTTAAGCCTCTTCTCTAAGATTCCCCTCTCCTTTTCTATATCAATTATCCCCTGCAGAGGTATATACATCTCACCGCCTGTTAAAACAGCGGTCGCAGACATATCCGGCCTTTTGATATCAGCGCCCATAACTATATTCCCTGCCCATGCCAGCCTTTTTACATACACGAGATTATCTTTAAGTAATTCTATAAAGCCTTCTTCAGAGACCCTGAGATGGACATCAACCTCCTGTGCCGGTGATATATTAAGTTCTGACCTGACGCTCCTGATACCCTTTATCACCTCCATAACAGAGTCCATTTCACCCTCTGCACTGTTATCGATCAGTGAATTATCAACCACCGGATATGACTCTGTCATTATAGAAGATTTGTGGATATGCTGCCAGATCTCTTCTGTTATAAATGGCATGAATGGATGGAGTAATTTTAAAGTATCATTCATTGTCTTTACCAGTACCGATGCAGTATTAGTCTTCCTGCTTCCACCCTCTGCAAGTTGAAGTTTGGAAAATTCCAGGTACCAGTCACAAAACTCATGCCAGAAAAAGCTATAAATAGTATGGGCTGCCATATCAAACCTATATTCGTTCAACATCTTTGTAACTTCACCCGCTGTCTTATTCAGGCGGCTCAATATCCATTTATCCGGAAGAGATAGTATTGATGGATTAAGAGCAGCAGAGTCATCCACCTTCATCATTATAAATCTCGCGGCATTCCATATCTTATTAGCAAAATTCCTGTACCCTTCGATCCTCTCCTCTGAGAGTTTTATATCACGGCCGGGAGAAGACATGGAGGCAAGGGTGAACCTCAGGGCATCCGTGCCATACTTGTCCATTATAGCAAGCGGGTCAATTACATTACCCTTTGATTTACTCATCTTCTGGCCTTCGGCATCCCGAACAAGTGCATGAATGCAGACATTATTAAACGGGACACCCTTCATAAATTTCAGTCCCATCATCATCATGCGCGCTACCCAGAAAAAGAGGATATCAAATCCGGTTACAAGCACAGAAGTTGGATAGAACCTCTTAAGGTCTTCTGTTTCTTCAGGCCAGCCGAGGGTGGAGAATGGCCATAAGGCAGATGAAAACCATGTATCAAGGACGTCTTCGTCCTGCCTGATTTCCCTGCTTCCGCAGTGCCTGCATGACGCAGGATCGCTTACATCTACTGTTATGCCGCTGCAATTGCTGCAATACCACGCAGGGATCTGGTGTCCCCACCAGATCTGTCTTGAGATACACCAGTCCTTTATATTGTACATCCAGTCAAAATATGTGTTCTCCCAACCCTTCGGGATCAGGGAGACCATACCACTTTCTACTGCTTTAATAGCAGGTTCAGCCAGGGGTTTAGTCTTTACGAACCACTGTCTTGAAACATTAGGCTCTATGATAGTCTTGCATCTGTAGCAGTGGCCAACTGCATGGAGATGATCTTCCAATTTCACAAGTTCTTCCCTGTCAGAAAGGTCTTTCAGTATTGCCTTCCTGCACTCGAACCTCTCCATCCCCTTATACGAACCTGCAGCCTCATTCATCCTGCCGTCATCAGTCATTACCTTTAACTTAGGGAGTCCGTGCCTGTTACCCACCTCAAAGTCATACGGGTCATGTGCAGGTGTAATCTTCAACACACCGGTTCCAAACTCCATATCAACCACTTCATCTGCAATAACAGGTATCTCCCTGTTAATTACAGGAATAAATACGCTCTTTCCAATAAAGCTGTTGTACCTGTTATCATCTGGATGTACAGCAACTGCCGTATCACCAAGTATTGTCTCAGGCCGTGTGGTAGCAACCGTGAGGATATCTGAGCCGTCTGTCAGTTTATATTTAAGGTAATACAATTTACCTTTGATATTTTCATGCTCCACTTCAAGATCAGACAATGCTGTCATGCACCTGGGACACCAGTTGATGATGTAATTACCCTGATATATAAGCCCCTCTTCATAGAGCCTGACAAAGACCTCCCGTACTGCCCTTGACATCCCTTCGTCCATTGTAAAACGCTCCCTGCTCCAGTCACAGGAAGCACCCAATCTTTTCAACTGATAGATTATTGTACGGCCATAATGCTCACGCCACTCCCATACCTTCTCAACAAATCTCTTCCTGCCATACTCACTCCTGCTGCTACCTTCTGCAGAAAGCTGCCTCTCTACCACATTCTGAGTTGCTATACCGGCATGGTCTGTTCCAGGAAGCCAGAGGGTATTATGGCCTGACATCCTCTTCCAGCGGACAAGGATATCCTGCAGCGTTGTGTTAAGGGCATGGCCCATGTGAAGTGAACCTGTGATATTTGGCGGCGGGATTACTATGGAAAATACAGGGGCATCAGACTTTGCATTGGCTTTAAAATATCCTTTTTCCTCCCAGAATTTATACCATTTCTCCTCTGTATCCCCCGGGTCATATACCTTGCTCAGTTCTGTCATCCGCTGTCACCCTTGAGTCTCTCGATCTCCTTCTTTATCTCCTCCTCTGCAATCCTCGGGACCACATCCGAAACAACCCTTTCAATAATGTCTCTGGAAATCCTGCTGACAATATCCTTAATCATATCATCAGTAATCCTGCTCTTTAAATCTGCCTCAACAGCTTCTGTATCCTGAAAAGTCTCTTTTTTCTCCGGCTCTGTTGGGACTTCTTCATATATGGTGGCTGCTCTCAATTCTTCTGCAAACTTAGGGGTAGTGAATGTCTGTTCTGACTCTGCGGTCCCAAACAGGTCAGTAAATACCGCATTTATATCTGGTTTCTCTTCCTGAGACGCAGCCTCTTTCTCCTTGGATTCCTCTGTGACCTCCCACCCCAGAAGCTCTTCAATACTTACCCCACCAGCCTCCTCTTCCTGAGATTGTTTTGCTTTATCAATATACTCTTTTATAGTATTGGTCATCTTTGACGGATCAATGGGTTTGTTAATAACCCCGTATCCAGGCGGTATATCCTGCCCCATCTTTAGCAGGGAGTCTTCACTATCAATAATATAGAGGATTGGTATACCCTTGAATTGAGACTTTTCTCTGATAAGCCTGCTGACCTCTATACCGTTTAAGCCGGAGAGATCTGGAGATAACAGGATGACCTCTGGTAATGACTTCTCAACAGCCTCTAAGGCACCAATGCCATCTGCTGCGGTTGTTACCTCATAACCTTCCAGGTTTAAAAAATAAGAGACTACCTGTTGAACAGCACTATCTGATTCTGCAACAAGAATCTTTTTCCCCATTTTAAGTCTCCTTTTTTAAAGGTGTAGCGTCAACAAACTAACATGGTAATCCATGATGTGTCAAGCAGGCGCAGGCCGCCTGTGTGGATATGTAGATACCCACGCCTAAAGGCGTGGAACTCTGCCCTTCGGGTTCATTAGATTCGTCCTTCTTTGCAGAGACAAAAGGATAGCGTGGTCTGCCCCCTGTGATATCGATATCTTGCTATGTTTTAACCGTAATGTTCAAGTTCAGCCATAAGTGCCTTCTTAAAATTACTCACGATGGGCTTATATGGCCGGGGGAGAAAATCGCTCAATTCCGTCTTGAAGTTGATTCTCGATTCCGCCAGAACTTGTTTTACTTTCAGGAGCAGATGGCGTTGCCCAGGCTGGATCAGATTTTTCCGCAACATGAAATAGCAATCAAAGAAATCACGCGGTTTTCTCCTATCCAGAAGGGCTGAGAGTTTTTCCCTGACCAGGGCTTCTTCAGGCAGAAGCGTGACCGTGTAGGCAGGCGCCAAATCGCTGGCGATGAGTACCCCACGACCTTTAAGCCCATTCTTCCGTCGCAGAGAAATCTCAAGTAGAATTCGGATCCTATAACCGCTGAACCCCAAATATAGGATACCCAGATAGCCCCCGCTTGTTTTCTTGCTTTCTTCAATAGAGACCGATATCCCTGATTGTTCGATGCCGGCGATAGTGATCGCAATCCAGTCTTCGATATCGCGCATGCTGATACCAAAACCGGAAAAGTCAAGGTCCTCAGAGAAACGGGGACTGTTGTAAACAACTCGAAGTGCGGTGCCGCCCTTGAACATCACTTTCCGGGTGCCGCGTTGCTGATAGAATCCCGATAGGAACAAATGTTGGGCGTATTCGCGGGCAATATTCAATTCGGTCGTCTGCAATGCAACTGCAATTTGTTTGATAACCCCGGCGGTGATCACAATAATTCCTCCACGATCTTTTCGAGGTCTGCATTGTTAAACAGATTGGCAAATGTCCGGACTTTCGACATGGAAAGACGAGCTGCATCAATACGTTCCGGCAGCCCCTGCTTCTTGAGGGCAACGAAGTATAGCGTATCCACCAGCGCTTTTTCCGGCTCTGCAATCCACACAGTTCTATTGTCCACGCGCCCGGCTCTGTATCCGGTGAAGGCAGATAGTTTGATGCGATGGTAGACGAATTGCCTTCCCATAGCTATGAAAGTCGCTGTTGTCCTTGTGGTTGCCGATGTAATCACATAGACCGTTTCCGGAATGATGTGGTAATAAGACAGAGCGAAAGTGAAAGAGATATAGGATGGGCGATAGAGGTAGTTCGCGACTTCCAGTTCCGCGGGTGGAAGAGAAGCCAGTCCGTACAGGGACCGGCGGAGCTTCAGAACATCCCCGCGCTTGACGGCCCGGGTCAATAAAAAGCGCAGTGAAATCTCGGAAGCATCAAGGATGTGGAGGAGGTCTTGAGGCGTGAAGAGGGTTAACCCCTTCTCACGCAGTGTTCTCTCGACACGTGGCCAATTTAGTTGTTTAGCCATATCGCTAAATATCTCCAATTGGCTGAAAGTATACGCCCTCCTGGGTAGTCTGTCAACGGCCACCCTGCACGACAGACAGAGTAGTAAAATAAAGTTGCTGATCAATTCTCTCCGCCTCCAGACTTGCATATCTCGATAACAATATTCTCAACGTTGGCCGGGAACTGTTACAATAATATTCTCATCAAAAGGAGTGAAGTGATCCAGGTTCCATGTCAAAAGCCTCTCTACACGGGCCTTTCTGGCACAGGCCATGATTACGGCATCATAAACCTGTCCCCCTACTATACTGTTATCTCTGCAATCTCTTAATAGCTTCCAATACTCCGATGGGGTAAGTGCGGCGACCTCGGCACCGCCCCAGTTAGATTCTAACAACACCAATGCATCCTGTGTGGAGAGACGGTGAGGCGGAGGAAGACGGGTAAGGACAGCGTATGTTTCAACCAGCGAAGGCGCCGCGAATATAAGGGCGTCCTTGATTCGAAGGGATCTCTCGATTTCTGCCTTTGTGATCTCATGATGTTCGTGCCAGGTACAGAGGGCAGCGACCATACAACTTGTGTCAAGAAGCGTTCGGATCTGTACCTCCTTTAGCGTTCAGGCCGACCCCGTTCATCCCGTAACTTGGTGGTGACTGCCTCGACTTCCTTAGCAGTCAGTGGAGGTTGTGGTCTCTGGGGAACCGCCACAAGAAGTTTACCACGATGTTCCAGCTTCACTGGAAGCGGCGACGGCTCGATTTCGAGATGGCAGCCTACAATCCGGATTTCCAGGAGGGCACCAGGGGTCAATCCTGCAGCCTCACGGATAGCCTTCGGCACGACAATTCTTCCTGAACGATCAATGGTAGCTTTCATGGTATGGATAATACCATTTATTATGGTATCAGTCAAGGGAGGGGAATTTTCCTGAGGGTTTCATTTGGCCATTAATCTATGCCGTAATGCTATCGGTCTTGTTTGGATATCGCGTGGTGTTATGGTTGCTAAAGAAGGTGGCTTCACTTAAGGACGATTCTGACCTCTCCACCAACCTGCCCTGATGAGCATTAAAGCTACGAAGCCTGTTATAAGGGCCATTATAAGAAAAATAGATTTCCCTGTGCCGCTGATCAATAATGTTTTCCGTGGAGGGTCAACAAAAGGAATGGTAACAGCAACAGGCATAGGGAGCAGGGCGTTCAGGGTGAAGAGGAGTGTCCTCCCTGTAGCGAGGATGGCGATTATCCTGGTCAGGAGTCTATATCCTTTATAGATAAAACAGCCTATAACAATCAGGAAGATTACACCTGGAATAATGTAGACTACACCCCCGCGATAATGGGAAGCAGGAATGAAGATTAAGGTTAGAAGG